>JAGAZW010000043.1 GCA_017939855.1 Clostridia bacterium
ATAAAAAATTCACAGTTGAAGTCCGTCTTAACTCTAATATTATCGGCATCGGTACTGCTAAAAGCAAGAAACAGGCAGAACAAAAGGCAGCTAAACAGGCATTGGAGCTCATGGGTGAAAATATATGAGTAAGAAACACTCCAATATCTCTATTTTCGTGCCTCATATTGGTTGTCCTAATATGTGTAGTTTTTGTAACCAAAGACACATAACAGGTTCTTATAAAGCGCCTCGTCCAAGCGATGTCAGATCAGCGGTCGAAACCGCACTTTCAACCAAAAATTATAATCCTAAAAGCACTGAAATTGCTTTTTTTGGAGGCAGTTTTACAGCCATTAATCATAATTATATGATTAGCCTTTTAGAAAGTGCTAAGGAATATGTTGACAAAAAACTTGTTTCTGGTATTCGAATATCTACACGACCTGATGCTATTAATAAAGAAATACTTACTATATTGAAGAAATATGGAGTTACTTCAATCGAGTTAGGAGCCCAAAGTTTAGACTCCAATGTTTTGAAAATGAACAACAGAGGTCATACTGTAACCGATGTTGAAAATGCCTCTGCATTAATAAAAGAATTTGGATTTTCTTTAGGCATACAAATGATGACCGGTCTGTATTGTGATAGCGATGAATTATCTATAAAAACTGCAGAAAAAATAATTAAAATCAAACCTCAGACGGTTAGAATTTATCCAACAATAGTTTTGAAGGATACCGATTTATCAATTCTTTATCGTGAAAAATTTTATAAACCTCAAACATTGCAAGAGGCAATCGACCTTGCTTCTAAATTGCTTTTGATGTTTGAAGAAGCGGGAATTGATGTAATCCGTTTGGGTCTTCATTCTATAGAGCCTGATTCATATATTGCGGGACCTTGGCATCCGGCCTTTAGTGAATTATGTCAGTCTGCCATATTTTTACATAATGCAAAAAAAATGCTCAAAGAAAAAGGCAAATACATATTATATGTCAATAGTAGCAGTACTTCAAAAATGATTGGTCAGAACAAATCTAATATAACTCAGCTTGAAAAAGAGGGTTATATTTGTACAGTTAAAAATGATGATTCGTTAAATAACTATCAAATTGTTGCGGAAAGGAGTACTCTTTAATGCTGTTAACTTCAATACAAATTCATGGTTTCAAATCGTTTGCAGATAAAACCGAGCTAAAATTCGGAAAAGGTATTACGGCAGTTGTAGGACCGAACGGTAGCGGTAAAAGCAATATTTCCGATGCAGTACGTTGGGTTCTTGGTGAACAGTCGACAAAAAGTCTACGTGGACAATCTATGGAAGACGTTATTTTTGGCGGCACGGATAATCGTCGTCCCCATGGCTTTTGCGAAGTTACACTCAACATTAATAATACCGATCGAACCCTTAACTTTGATAATGATTTTGTTTCTGTTACCAGACGTTATTACCGTTCGCACGAAAGTGAGTATCTTATAAATAATGTTTCTGTACGTCTTAAGGATGTACACGAACTATTTATGGATACAGGTATCGGCAGAGACGGTTATTCGATGATTGGACAGGGCAAAATTGATAATATCATTAGCTCTCGTTCTGATGAAAGACGTGACATTTTTGAAGAGGCTTCAGGTATTTCAAGATATCGTTATCGAAAAACAGAAGCGGAAAGAAAATTAATTGCAGCAGAAGATAACCTTTTGCGACTGAAAGACATTATTAATGAGTTAGAGACAAGGGTAGGACCTTTAGAAGAGCAAAGTAAAAAAGCAGAAAAGTTTTTACACTTTTCCGAACGAAAAAAACAACTTGAAATAGGTCTGTGGCTTTATATACTAAACAACTCTAAAGATGCTTTGAGAGCACAAGAAAGTAAAATTGATGCAGCAACGCTTAAATATAAAGAAATAGAAAAAGCTCTTCAGGACTTTGATGTGCAATCTGAGAAAAATTCTGACGAATTTAGTAATTTAACATCACAAATAGAGCAAGAGAAAAATTCAATATCACATTCAAACGAAAAAATTGTTAAGCTTCAGGGCGACATAACTATAATTGAAAACGATATTCTTCACAACAACGAATCTATCGAAAGACTCAATAAGGAAAAAATGACCTTGTCAACAAGCGATGCTGCTGCTAAAGTAGATGCGGACGCAAAAAAAAGTCTTGCCGAAGAGAAGCAATCTGACATTATAAAGTTAAATTCGGATATCCATACACTAGAAAATGAACTTTCGTCATTACTGGCTGATAGCCAGACCATTTCTCTTAAAATTGAGGAGGAAGTTAGGAAATTGAACCTCCTTTCAAGCGAAAGCTCAGACAAAAGGGTAGAGATGGTTACTGCTAACACCTCCATAGAAGAAATATCGTCACGAAATCAACAAATATCTTCTTTGATTGAGCAAAATACAACCGAAAAGTCATTACTAACTGCACAAGCAAAAGACACAAACGAATTGCTTTTTAGTATTGACGATACAATAACCTCTTGTAATAATACACTTAAAGGTTTTGAACTGCGTCTTAAATCACGCAAAGAAAAAGCATTCTCTTTAAAATCTGAAAGCGAAGAGCTACGTCTCGATATCGAAGCCAAAAAGCGTCGTGTTCAAATTTTAACAGAACTCGAAAGTAATATGGACGGTTTTTCAAATTCTGTAAAATCTGTAGTAAGCGAAGCAGAAAAAGGAATTATCCGGGGTGTGCACGGAACCGTTTCTAAGCTTATTAATGTTGAGAAAGAGTATAGTGTTGCTATTGAAACTGCGCTGGGAAACAATATACAAAACATTATTGTGGATAATGAGTCTGATGCAAAACGTGCTATTTCTTATCTTAAATCAAATCATTTAGGCAGAGCTACTTTTATGCCCATATCCTCAATTAAATCTCGTGAATTCAAACAAAACCGTTTTGATGATATTTTAGGATTTATAGGTATTGCTGCCGATCTTGTCGAGACCGATTCAAAATATCAAGAAATAATTAAATATTTGCTTGGTGGTACTGTTGTTACGGAAGATATTGATTCGGCAGTTGCTTTGGCAAAAAAATATGATTATAAAATTAAGGTTGTATCTTTAGATGGACAGGTTGTAAATACCGGCGGTTCTTTAACCGGTGGTTCTTTAGTAAAACAAGCTGGTATTCTGAGCAGAAGAGCAGATATTGAAGGAATAAATAAGGAAATCAAAAAGCTTACTGCGAGGCAAGATAAAATTAATACCGAACTCAGTGATGCCGAAAGTGCCTTATCAGAGATTGAAGCTGATATAAAATCAGTTACGGCTGAAATCACTACTTCTA
>JAGAZW010000002.1 GCA_017939855.1 Clostridia bacterium
CCCTTTTAAACTCATTAATGATGGATATCAACGATATTCAAGGTATTGCCGTATCACAAGGGCCGGGGTCCTTTACGGGTATACGAATAGGTATTAGTGCTGCAAAGGGACTTGCATTTGCAAACAATCTGCCATGTGTCGGTGTATCTACCCTTAGAGCATTAGCTGAAAACTTTAAAACAACAGATTGTTATGTTTGTGCCGTTATGGATGCCAGATGTAATCAGGTTTATAATGCACTTTTTGAAATCAAATCCGGTAAAATCATTCGCATCTGCGATGATCGTGCTTTGATGTGCAATGATTTAGCCAGTGAAATAGAATACCTAGCTCAACATGGAAAAGAAATCATTGTCTGCGGTGACGGTACAGATTTATTTTTTAAATTTGTTTCACATCTAGCTAATGTAAAATCGGCAGACGAACTTGTTAAATTTCAAAACGCAATTGGTGTAGGGCTTTCGTCGCTTGAAGACTTTTTTTATGGTAACACAACGACCTCAGAACAACTAATACCAGTATATTTAAGGCTACCTCAAGCTCAGCGAGAACTAAATGAAAAATTTAAATTGGAGGAATAATTATGAAAATTGCAGTTGGTTGTGACCATGCAGCTGTTGAACACAAAAATGATATCCGTGACTATTTGATTGAAAATGGTTTTGATGTTACTGATTTTGGTATAAACGAAAACCAAACAATTGATTATCCAGTAATTGCAAAGCAGGTTGCCTTGTGCGTTAGTTCAAATGAGTGTGAACTCGGCATTCTTGTTTGTGGTACAGGAATCGGAATGTCACTGGCTGCAAACAAAGTAAAAGGAATCAGAGCTGCAGCATGTAGTGAACATTTTTCCGCAAAATACACAAGACTTCATAATGACTCAAATATACTTTGCTTGGGTGCTAGAGTTATCGGTGTAGGCACCGCCATAGAACTTGTTGATTTGTTTGTAAACACAAAATTCGAAGGTGGTCGCCATCAACGCAGAGTCGATATGATTACTGACATAGAAAACAACTAAATATATGACTCAAATTATAAAGCCAATCGCATATATCAGCAACGATTTTAAAGAAAAATTCGGAATACCAAGGCAAAGCGGTAGAATAAGTAATATCAAAAGCAAAATTATTTTTACAAATGAGTTTCGTAACGATGATGCACTTAGAGGTATTGAAGAATTTTCGCATTTATGGCTGATATTTGATTTTTCAAAATCACATAAAGAAAAATGGGCGCCAACGGTACGCCCACCAAGGCTTGGTGGTAATAAAAGAGTAGGTGTCTTTGCGAGCAGATCGCCTTTTCGCCCTAATTCTTTAGGACTTTCTTGCGTTAAACTTATTAAAATTGTGAAAAATGATATTGATGGAAGCATTTTAATTGTTTCAGGTGCTGATTTATTAGATGGGACACCTATTTATGATATAAAACCGTACATTCCCTATTCAGATTGTATTCCCTATGCTTGTGGAAGTTATGCCGAAGAAAATAAAAATCATCGATTATCTGTTTCAATATCTTCTGAAATTTCAAAATCTATCCCCAATGAAAAAATATATGCGATTACTGAATGTATCGCCGATGATCCACGTCCCTCTTACCAAAATGATGAAAATAAAATTTATAGTATGCGTTACGGAGAATATGATGTTCATTTTACAGTTTCCAATAATGCAGCAACTATAATTTCAATCGATGTAATTACATAAAAGAGTCCGTCTAACAATTGTTAAACGGACTCTTAATTTAATATAAAGGCGCTTATATTACACGAACCTTAATGACACCTTCAATAGCAGAAATTTGAGCAGTAACGGCTTCACCGTCTGCGTCGGAAACATCAACCATTGTATATGCATAGTCTCCACGAGATTTATTAAGCATATTTTCAATGTTTATGTTATCAGCAGCAATAATTCCTGTAATTGCTGTGAGCATATTTGGAATATTCTTGTGTATTACACACACACGATGTTTTCCACTTCTTGGCATAGAAATAGCGGGAAGATTAACCGAATTGGTAATATTACCATTTTCAATATAATCAATCAATTCGTTAGCAGCCATTTGTGCACAATTATCCTCAGACTCAGGTGTGGAAGCACCAAGATGCGGAATTGCTATAACACCATCAACATCTAAAACTTCATCAGACGGGAAATCGGTTACGTAAGCTGCGACCTTTCCAGACTCTAAAGCTGCCTTAATATCGGCACTGTTAACTAGCTCTCCTCTTGCAAAATTGAGAATACGAACGCCGTCCTTCATTGTTGCAATTGTTTCTGTGTTTATTAGATTTCTAGTCGCATCGGTAAGAGGCACATGAACAGAAATGTAATCACATTTCTCAAAAATTTCTTTTATATCATATATATGAACAGCGTTATGTGTTAGATTCCAAGCAGAATTGATAGAAAGATATGGGTCATAACCAAAAACCTTCATACCAAGATGATTTGCGGCGTTTGCAACCAAAACACCTATGGCGCCAAGACCGATGATACCTAAAGTTTTTCCTTTAAGTTCAGGACCTGCAAATGCACTCTTGCCTTTTTCAACAAGCTTTCCAACCTCTGCGCCCTTACCTTTAAGTGTCTTTGCCCACTCGATTGCAGGAACTACACGACGAGAACTAATAAGCATACCGGCAACAACGAGTTCCTTAACTGCGTTTGCATTAGCGCCCGGAGTATTAAATACCACTATACCCTGCTCAGAGCAACGTTCAATCGGAATATTGTTAGTACCGGCCCCTGCCCTCGCTATCGCTTTAAGCGAAGCAGGAAATTCAACATCATGTAAAGCTGCAGACCTAACAATAGCACCGTCGGGATTTTCTACTTCATCGCCTATAGTATACTTGTCATCAAAAACTTCAAGACCAATTCTTGAAATTTTATTATAAGTTTTTATTTTAAACATTAGGTATTCTCCTCTTCAAATTTTTTCATAAATTCAACGAGCTTTTCAACGCCTTCAATCGGCATAGCGTTATAAATAGATGCACGCATACCGCCAACACTACGGTGACCCTTAAGATTAACAAAACCGGCTTTTTTAGATTCAGCAACAAATTTAGCGTCCAACTCATCATTTCCGGTAACAAAAGGAACATTCATCAAAGAACGATCCTCCGGAACAACCGTACCTTTAAATAGTTTAGACGAATCGAGAAAATCATAAAGAATTTTTGCCTTTTTCTCATTTATAGCCTTAATTGCCTCAAGACCACCTATACTCTTTATCCACTTAAATACAAGACCGGCTACATATATAGTATAGCAAGGAGGAGTATTGAACATCGAGCCGTTCTCTGAATGGGTGTCATACTTAAGCATTGTGGGAGTAATGTCCATCGAATTACCAATAAGATCTTTGCGAATGATAACTATGGTAACACATGCAGGTGCAACATTCTTCTGAGCGCCGGCATAAAGCACTCCAAACTTCGATACATCAATAGGCTCTGAAAGAATACAGCTCGAAATATCCGCAACAAGAGGTACATTGCCAGTATCGGGAAGCTCATGATACTTGGTACCATAGATTGTATTGTTCATACAAATATGTACATAGTCAGCCTCACTGTCAAAGTCAGCAGCTGTGGTTTTTGGAATATAACTAAAGATCTTATCCTTAGAAGACGCAACTTCCCTAGCATTACCATAACGTGCAGCTTCTTTATAAGCTTTGTTTGCCCACTGACCTGTAATAATATAATCAGCTTTA
>JAGAZW010000044.1 GCA_017939855.1 Clostridia bacterium
ATAAGAATCTTCGTACAATTCTGATAGACCGTAACGCTCTTTCAAAAGTTCGGGATATTGGGCGACAAGTATTTCAAGCAGCCTCATAGCGAGAAGTTCTGTATCTAAAATTCTGTCAACAACGGCTCCGGTAAAGGCAAGATGCTCTCCTACCGTTTTATCATCAAACCTAGGCCATAAAACTCCTGGTGTATCAAGCAGTTCCAATTCCTTATCTACACTAAACCATTGATTTCCTCGTGTAACACCGGGACGATTTTCCACTTTTGCACGTGAATTTCCTGCAATTTTATTTATAAATGATGATTTTCCAACGTTCGGTATTCCCACTACCATTACTCTAAGAGGCTTACCGACCATACCTTTTTGTCTGTTTTGAGCTAGTTTATCTTCCAGTAATTTTTTAACAGTATTTTTGAAATTGTTTATTCCTTTTCCGCTTTTACAGTCGACAGGAATTGCTACTACACCTTGTAACTTATAAAATTCAATCCAATCGTTTGTAGTATCAGAATCTGCCATATCACACTTGTTGAGGAGTATCATGTGCGGTTTCCCACAAATAATACCCATCAAATCAGGATTGCGACTGCTGACAGGTATTCTTGCATCTACTATTTCTGCAACCGCATCTATTATTTTCAGTTGTTCGGTTATTTGGCGTTTAGTTTTAGCCATATGTCCCGGAAACCACTGAATTGTTTGCGTATTGCTCATTTTAACTAATTCCTCCTGCTTTGTTAAAGGGAAAAATTCTAAAAATTACACGACCTATAATGTAGTCTTTATTCAGCATACCGTTCTCCCCCAAAGACGATATGCGACTATCACTGGAATTGTTACGATTGTCGCCAAGAACAAACACACAGTTTTCCGGTACGGTCACAGGAAACTGGACATCGCCTTGTTGGTTTGTCGGGGTCTTGGTATATGAATCATCTATCTTTTTACCGTCTACATAGACTATTCCCTTTTCAAAATCAATATCAACCGTCTGACCCTCAAGAGCTATGATGCGTTTAATAATCGGCTCACTGCTATAAATATTATCCGGCCATTTGATATCTGAAGGGTCAATATTGTTATAATTCCTAGAAATTACCACTATATCACCTTGTTTAGGGGTATATCCTATTTTACTTATTAAAACCTTCTCGCCGCCATATAGAGTGTTTTCCATAGAACTACCGTCAATAGTAGCTATTCTGACAAAAAATGTAAACACTAAAACTACCGCCACCATTGCGGTAACGATTACCTCTAACCATTCAAATATTTCTTTCCTGAATGAAGTCTTTTCTTCATTTAAGGATGAATTTACACTTTTTTCGTTCACACTTGTTTCCCGACTATCCAAAAAAACACCTCCGGATCAACTCAAAAGCAAAGAGGGACGAGATTACCCGTCCCCCACACTTTCAATCATTATTAGTAATTAGCCAACGATTTCCTTAACCTTAGCTGCCTTACCAACTCTATCACGAAGATAATAAAGCTTAGCTCTGCGAACTTTACCCTTTCTTACAAGCTCAACTTTAGCAACAACAGGTGAATGAACAGGGAATACACGCTCAACACCTACGCCGTAGGAAAGACGACGAACGGTAAAGGTTTCAGCAATACCGCTATTGTTCTTAGCAATAACTGTGCCTTCGAAAACCTGAATTCTTTCCTTTTCGCCTTCCTTAATTCTTACGTGAACCTTAACAGTGCTACCGATGATAATTTCGGGAGCATCTTCTTTAAGCATACTAGCAGTTAATTCCTTAATTGCGTCCATTTGTTTTTCCTCCTAAAATAATTCAGATGTTCATACTTCATTCGAACAGAGGACCATCCGCTTTAATGTCGATAATTACGGCACCAAACCCACCTTGAGGTAAGGTGAAACAAAATTTTTATTACTTAACCATACTTGCAACTTCTGCCGCAAAGTCGTCTACACGCTTTTCAATGCCCTCACCCTTTTCCATACGAACATAGTCAACGAGCTTTAGGTCAGCGCCAAATTCCTTAGCACAGTTTGCAATGTACTTACCAACGGTGATATCACCATCGATAACGAACTGCTGTTCAACAAGGCAGTTCTCCTTATAGAACTTACCAATCTTGCCTTCAACGATTTTGCCGAGGATTGCGTCGGGCTTGTTAGCCATCTTGGGATCCTCTTTCATCTTAGCAATTTCAATTTCCTTTTCCTTCTCGATAACCTCTGCAGGAACAGAAGCTTCGTCAAGGTAAGAGGGATTCATAGCTGCAATCTGCATTGCTATGTTTTTACCCATAGTGATGAATTGTGCGTTGTTTGCATCAACATCACCTTCAAATTTAACAAGAACACCGATTTTTCCACCTGCGTGAACATAGTTCACAACCTTGCCCTCGAAGCGTACAAAACGACGGATTTTGATGTTTTCACGAACTTTAAGGAAGAGCTCCTGTACCATTTCCTCAACCGTCTGACCGTTTTCAGAACAAGCATTAAGTGCATCAAGGTCAGCAGGATTCTGTGCTGCGATAACCTTTGCAACCTTAAGTGTTAATTCCTTGAATTCGTCACCGCCGGCAACGAAGTCGGTCTCTGCATTAAGTTCAACTGCAACGCCTACGCCGTTTTCAACAATAGCGCAAACAGTACCTTCGGCAGCAATACGACTTGCTTTCTTTGCCTGAGAAGCAAGACCTTTCTCACGAAGATAGTCAACAGCAGCATCCATATCGCCGTCGGTTTCAACGAGTGCCTTTTTGCAGTCCATCATACCGCAACCGGTTTTTTCTCTTAAAGCCTG
>JAGAZW010000045.1 GCA_017939855.1 Clostridia bacterium
CTGAGGAAAATCTACTTGAAATGTATTCACTTAAAACTGCAGCGCTTATAAAGGCGGCATGTGTGTGCGGAACCATTCTTGCAGGAGCAGACGAAACACTTCAGCGTTCTGCAGAAATTTATGCAGAAAAACTTGGAATAGCATTCCAGATTATTGATGATATTCTTGATTTTGAAGGCGACGAGCGTATGCTTGGCAAACCAATAGGCAGTGATGACAAAAATGGCAAAAAAACACTTGTTAACATATTGGGTATTGAAAAATGCAAAGAAATGGCTCAATGTCTTACTAATGAAGCGATGGAATGTCTGGATATGTTCGAAGGAGATACCAACAACCTAAGAGTTATCACCGAATATTTGCTTTTGAGGAACTATTAAAGAGGATGTTTTAGAGTTTGGATTATAAAATTTTAAGTTGTATAAAATCGCCGGACGATGTTAAAAAACTTAATAATGAACAACTAGCTGTTTTATGTGAAGAAATACGCTCGGTTATAATTGAAACTATTTCTAAAAACGGCGGTCATCTAGCATCCAATCTTGGAGTTGTTGAACTGACAGTTGCACTGCACCGTGTCTTTTCGTCGCCGGAGGACTCCATAATATTTGATGTGGGTCATCAGTGTTATTCTCATAAACTCTTGACAGGAAGATTTGAAAAATTTTCAACTATACGCACCGAAGGCGGTCTTTCCGGATATATGCGTCCGCAAGAGAGTGAGCACGATCCGTTTGTTACAGGTCACAGCAGTAATTCGATTTCTGCGGCATACGGTATTTATAAGGCGAAATCTCTCAATAAAAGCAAAGGAACTGCTATCGCCGTAATTGGTGACGGTGCGATGACCGGCGGTATGGCGTATGAGGCGCTGAATAATGTTGGAAACTTAAAAGCAAAGTTCATAGTTATTTTAAACGACAATAAAATGTCTATTTCGAAAAATGTAGGTTCGATATCCAGAGTTTTCACTAAACTAAGAAATAGACCTAAATATCATACCTTTAAATTTGCCGTTAGCAGATTACTTATAAAAATTCCGTTCATAGGAAATAAGCTTAATGATATTTTGTATTCTGCTAAAGAATTTTTTAAAGGGGTAGTTTACAGAAATAATATTTTTTCAAGTCTGGGATTTAATTATTTAGGACCCGTTGATGGTCATAATATAAATTCGCTTGAAAGTCTTTTGAAAATTGCTAAAGTGTATGACCGTCCTGTTCTGGTTCATGTAGTTACAACAAAAGGAAAGGGTTACAAATATGCGGAGGATATGCCGAAAGATTATCACGGTGTTTCAGCTTTTGATGTGCAAACAGGAACCGGGACTGCCACTTCCAACTCTTTTTCAGATGTTGCCGGTAAAACACTTTGCAAAATAGCAAAGAGCAACGAGAAGGTTTGTGCAGTGACCGCCGCAATGAAAAGCGGAACAGGACTTTCGGAATTTGCCGCCATTTACAAAGACCGTTTTTTCGATGTTGGCATTGCGGAACAACACGCTGTTACATTTACAGCCGGTCTTGCAGCAGGTGGTATGGTGCCCTTTTTTGCTGTATATTCTTCCTTTTTGCAGCGTGGTTTTGACCAAATAATTCATGATTGTGCAATTGCAGGATTACCCGTTAAATTTTTAATTGACCGTGCGGGAATAGTGGGTGAGGATGGTGAAACACATCAAGGTATATTTGATGCCGCATATCTTAGCACAATTCCCGGGATTAGTCTTTATTCTCCGTGTTACTATAGAGAATTGGAACAACTAATACAAAAAACTGCAAACGACAAAGAACTCTGCGCAATAAGATATCCAAGAGGCTGTGAAAATAATAATTACTCCGGTGAAATTTCGGGTGATTATACATTTATAAAGGGTGTAAATTCACCCAAGCTCGTTATTACCTACGGCAGAATTTTTTCTAATGTTTATGATGCGGTCGGCGAATTGAAAAATATTGATATTATTAAACTAAATAAGATTTTCCCGATTGTGAGGGAAATATTCAATTTAGTGACAGAGTATAAAGAAATTCATTTTTATGAGGAGGGAATTAAAAGCGGTGGTATTGCCGAACATTTCGGTAATATTTTGCTTGAAAACGGATTCGGTGGGAGATATATTATTCATGCGATTGACAACGAGTTTGTGCCGGCGGCACATATTTCATCATCATTCAAAAAATACGGCTTTGACACCGATTCCATAAAAGCAACACTTCTTTCGTAATAATGGAAAAAAAGCAACGACTTGATTTAGCACTTCTCTCTTTAGGATTAACCGAAACCCGAGAAAAAGCCAAGGCACTTATTATGTCAGGAATAGTTTACGTTAATAATCAGAAATGTGACAAGGCCGGAGATGTTGTAAAGCCTGATGATAAAATTGAAGTAAGGGGAGACACCCTGAAATATGTTAGTCGTGGCGGATTAAAACTTGAGAAAGCAATTAATTCGTTTAAAATCAGTTTGCAAGGTTATATTTGTGCCGATATAGGTGCGTCGACAGGCGGCTTTACCGACTGTATGCTTCAAAACGGTGCTTCAAAAATTTATTCTGTTGATGTGGGCTATGGGCAACTTGCCTGGAAGCTTCGGACTGACGAGCGTGTAATAAATTTGGAAAGAACCAACTTCAGAAATGTTACTAAAGAGCATATTCCCGATGAACTTGACTTTGCGTCGGTCGATGTTTCTTTCATTTCCCTTTATCACATTTTACCGGGGCTATACAATCTGCTAAAAGACGGAGGAAGGGCAGTGTGCCTTATAAAACCACAATTTGAAGCAGGAAAAGAAAATGTTGGGAAAAAGGGTGTTGTACGGGATAAGTCTGTACATATAGGAGTAATTAAAAAAATATTAAGTCTCGTTAAAGAAAATAATTTTAACCTCTTAGGGCTTGATTTTTCACCTATAAAGGGTCCTGAAGGTAATATAGAATATCTTTGCTATTTAGAAAAAGGTTTCATGAGTGTAAGTTATAGCGGACTTAGCGCCGAAGAGATTGTTGAGGCGTCTTATAATGCTTTAAAGGAGTGATTTAATGGTAATAGGAGTTATTCCTAACCTTGATAAGCGAGGTTCTGCACAGACTCTCGAAAACTTAGGGCTGTTTTTAAAACAAAATAATATTAAAGCATTATTACCTGATAGTATTTGTTGTTCTTATTTTGAACAGATAAACGAGGAGCAACTTTTTAAAACAGCAGATTTTATTGTAACTATTGGCGGGGACGGTACAATTATCCGCTATGCAAAGATTGCTGCAACCTACAATAAACCCATTTTGGGTATTAATGCCGGCAGAATGGGTTATCTTGCAAATTTAGAACAAAACGAGTATAAAAATATTCTTAAACTTATAAATGGCGACTATATTGTTGAAGAACGTATGATGCTCAACGTGAAAATATGTCAAAACGAAAAAGTTATGAGTGAGTATGAAGCCCTTAACGATGCAGTAGTAACCAGCGGTTTTATTGCCAGAATTATTGACGTCAATGCTTCGGTTGATGGGGATAGTATTAGTTATCGTGCAGATGGTATAATTGCTGCCACTCCAAC
>JAGAZW010000046.1 GCA_017939855.1 Clostridia bacterium
GTTATAGTCTTCGACCAAGCCTTAGTATAGAAGATATAAAAGAGCTTTGCACTGCTGTTAAAAGCGTATCGCCCGAAACGGTTATAATGGTTGACAACTGCTATGGAGAATTTGTTGAAAAAACCGAGCCGTGCGAGGTGGGCGCCGATTTAGTTGCGGGATCGCTTATTAAAAATCCCGGAGGCGCCATTGCACCCAGTGGCGGATATATAGCGGGGAAAAAAGAATACATACAAATGTGTGCACAGCGTATGACCTGCCCCGGTGTAGGTAGAGAAGTCGGCGCAACACTCGGTCATAACAGAGAGCTTTATATGGGTCTTTTCTCAGCTCCTCACGTAACTGGAGAGGCGCTTAAAACTGCCATTTATGCGGCGGCACTTTTAGAGCTTTTAGGGTATAAAGCATCACCGAAATACGACGAACACCGAGCTGACATAATTCAGAGTGTTATATTCGGGAAAGAAGATGCGCTGATATCGTTTTGCAAGGGTATGCAGTCGGGAGCTGCGGTAGACTCCTTTGTTTCACCTGAGCCTTGGGATATGCCGGGATACACAGACAAGGTTATTATGGCGGCAGGTGCCTTTACATTAGGTTCGTCTATCGAGCTTTCGGCAGACGCTCCTATAAGACCGCCGTATGCTGCCTGGATGCAGGGCGGAATAAATTACCATAGCGCCAAGACAGGCGTGCTGTTAGCGGTTCAAAGTATGATCAGAAGCGGCGCAATGATGTTAAAATAGGAGGATGCGTATGGAACGGATATTTGAAGGAGAAATTTATGAAATAGTACCTCAGACGCAGGGTCTGGTTTTTTCCTACCAAAAGGCCGTTGCAGGTAGTAATGTGGTGGTTGCATATAAGATGCTGTCTTTAGAAAACGGGATTATGAGCGATGTTGCAAAAAATATTTATCTTCTTTCTAAATTTGGTAGTAATTATCGTGCTTCAAGTGAGCTTTGTAATAATTACGTAACTGCACGTTCTGCGGTATTGCCTTCAGGAAGGGTGTTTTTGTGTAGTGATAACGGCAACGCCTATCTTATCGATGGTGACGGTCTTCCTGTATGGAGTGGCGACTTTAAGTATAAGGGCAATGCGCCTGCTGACATCGCAATACATAAAAATTCTCTTTGGGCGTGTTATAACAAATCAGGGGTGTTGTTACGATTTAATCTTAACACTATGCGTGAGGAACTAAGGATAGGCGGTGAAAAGTCACCCTTTAACAAACCCTCGGATATATTTGTTTCGGGCGATAACGCTATTATAAGCAGCGTCGGCTCAAACAAGCTTTTAAAGGTTGACTTGAATTCATATAACGTCAAGGAATACAAGGAGTTTACAGAGCCGGTTTATTCCTATGTCAAAATCAAAAATTATGAGTTTGCTCTGCTTAAATCAGGACTCTATGTGCTTTAGGAGGAAGACCTATGTTTGAAAAAACTATTCTGCTTGAGAGCTTTGAGGCAGTTAAGAAATTTGTTGATATAGCAGCCTCAAAGGATTATGATATTGAACTTATGTCGGGGAAATACATTGTAAATGCAAAGTCTATAATGGGTGTTTTCAGTCTTGACCTTACCAAACCCTTGATTGTTGTCGCTCATACCGAAACACCTGCAGAATTTGCACGTCAAATTGAGACATTTTCCAAAGAACACAAGAAATAAGGGAAAATTTATTTTATGGATTTTTTAACGCTAAGAAAAAAGGTTATTGAAAAAGAATTCAGCAGTATGAACCGGCAGCAGTTTGAGGCAGTCACAACAGTAAACGGTCCGGTTTTAGTACTTGCGGGTGCGGGCAGTGGTAAAACTACGGTCCTTGTAAACAGGATTGCCTGTTTGATAAAATACGGAAACGCCTATAAAAGTGATTTTATTCCTGAATTTTCAGACTTTGATGTTTATGAAGCAGAAAATTTTCTAAACGGAAAAAGCGAAAGCATGTCAAATCCTATTTTTAAGGTCGACGCAGCACAGCCTTGGCAAATTCTTGCCATAACCTTTACCAACAAAGCCGCAGGAGAATTAAAAGAGCGAATTGCAAAAGCTTTGGGCGAAGACGCCCAGGGTGTATGGGCGGGTACCTTCCACTCGGTTTGCGGTAAAATTTTAAGAATGAATGCTGATAGAATAGGACATACATCGCATTTTACAATATATGACACCGATGATCAACGTCGTCTTATAAAAGAAATTATGAAGAATTTAGGGGTAGACGAAAAAATTCTTCCCATACGAGCAGTACTGTCTGCTATCTCTCGTGCTAAAGACTCTCTTATAGATGTGTCACAGTACGAGGCTAATGCCGGTTCAGATTTAAGACAAAAAACCTTATCTGCAATTTACAGTGAATATCAAAAACGTCTAAAATCGGCGGATGCTATGGATTTTGACGATATGATTTTTAAAACTGTTGAGCTTTTTGAAAACAACAGTGATGTTTTAGAGCATTATTCCTCACGTTTTAAATACATCATGGTTGACGAGTATCAGGACACCAATCACGCTCAATACAAGCTGATCTATCTTTTGGCGTCTGTTAGTAAAAATATTTGTGTTGTGGGTGATGACGACCAAAGTATATACAGTTTCAGAAATGCTACCATCGAAAACATCCTGAATTTTGAGGATGATTATACATCTGCTGTAACAATTCGTCTTGAACAAAATTATCGCTCTGTGGGGAACATTCTTAATGCTGCCAATGCGGTTATTAATAATAACCGCAAGAGAAAAGGAAAAAATCTCTGGACAGAAAGCGAGCCGGGAGAGCTTTTGCATATCCATACCTGTTTGGACGAACGCGCTGAAGCAAGGTATATAGCCGATAAAATCCTCGAAAGTGTAAGACAAGGGAACAGCTTTTCTTCCCATGCGGTGTTATACCGTATGAATGCTCAGTCTGCCGCAATAGAAAATGTTTTTGCCAGAAGTGGAATTTCCTATAAGGTTATAGGCGGCAACCGTTTCTACGACCGCAAGGAAATTAAGGACGTTTTGGCATATCTGAGTGTTGTTAATAACAAGGCTGACGATATTCGTCTTAAAAGAATTATCAACGAACCAAAACGAGGGATAGGTCCTGCTACGGTTAATTATGCGCAGAGCATAGCCGATCAGTTATCACTTTCGGTTTTTGAGGTCTTTTCAAGGGCGGATGAATTTGCGGCAATTCAAAGGGCAAAAAGTAAGCTTGAGGATTTCTGCAATATGATAAACGAACTTGCAGAGCTTTCTCAAAGTATGGAATTATCTGAGTTTGTTGAACTGCTTTTGCAGAAAACCGGATACATCAACGCTTTAATTATCGAAAATACACCCGAATCTTTAGACCGTAAAGCAAACGTTGAAGAATTTGTTTCTACGGTTAGAGCCTATGAAGAGGAAAATGATTTGCCGACGCTATCCTCGTTTTTAGAGGAAATTGCACTTGTCAGTGATATCGACTCAATGGATAGCAGCGACGATAAGGTAGTTATGATGACAATACACTCTGCAAAGGGTCTTGAGTTTGATAATGTATATCTTATAGGCATGGAGGAGGGCATTTTCCCGGGACACCAGTCTATATATGCGGGAGAAAATGAAATTGAAGAGGAAAGAAGACTCGCTTATGTTGCAATAACCAGAGCAAGAAAGACTCTTTCGATTACAAATGCATCTCAGCGTATGATGTTCGGGGCTACTACCCGCAATATTCCCTCAAGGTTTATAAGGGAGATACCCTCACAGTATTGCAAACAAACGACGGACGAAACTAACGATTCTGTCTTTTCCTACAGCGGCAAAGCGCCCACTTTGCAAAACCGTCAGTATTCTTACGGCAAGTCGGTTACTCGAAGTGCTGCGCTAAACTCTTCAAGGTCTGCTCCATCTGCAAATACATACTCAGCAGGTCAGGTTGTTGAACATAAGACCTTCGGTAAGGGCATGATATTAAAGGTTACTCCAATGGGAAGCGATACCTTCCTTGAAATCGCTTTTGATACAGTAGGAACTAAAAAGCTTATGGCGAATTTCGCAAAGCTCAAATAATAAGGTGATAAAATGATTGCAAACTCCAAAACAGTTAAATCGATAGTGAAAAATACTGTTAGTGGCAAATTAACGAGATGTATAATAGCTTGTCTGATTCCTTTGTTTTGCGGGATAATTTTGGCGCTTGTTTTAGGTCTTCTGGCTTCTGCTACGCCGAAAGTTGTTTCGCTTATACTTTCAGGTTTAAGCTATATGTTTATATTATTTCCCTTGATAATCGGGCTGCTGAGATTTTTGGTGAGACTGTATCTTAATAATATACAAGAAGATGTAATTTGCGTTTTTCATTATTTTTCCTCTATACAGCGGTACAAACGGGCACTTTCTTTACAAGCATCACTTCTTATCAGAAGGCTTTTGATCGCACTTGTAATAGCGCTGCCGATTTTCGGAGTCTGGCTTATTTCAAATCCTTTGATTTACAACCAATTTGATTTTCTTATGCCGGTATGGGCGCAGTCACTGTCTTATGCGGTAAACATACTTGAGATTATCGGAATATTCATATACCTGCTTATAACCCTCAGATATTATCTTGCACCGTTTTTGTTTGTTGCGGATGAAGAAATGGATTCATCTGAAGCTGTGTATATGTCGAGACTTATTTCAAAACGCACCGTTATAGATTTTGTTTTTCTTATTTTTTCTTATATTCCGCATATAGTCCTTACACTTTTTCTCGTTCCGGCAATATTTACTCTGCCATATCTTGTCTTGGCATATGTGGTGCACAGCGATTCGGCGGTAGTGCAATATAATTCAACCGTAAATACCATTAATTGTGACGGTGAGTTTTCGGTTGAAGGACTGTGAATTTCAAAGAAAGGTCACGAATTATGAAAAATAAGATTTTTTTGGGCTTTGTTTATGTTATGGCTTTTTTAACCGTTTGTGTAAACGGTGCATTTTCGTTGTATGCCTCGTTGTTCCCTGATATAAACAACCTACCCCAAGGCAGACTGATAGAAAGTATCGATAATCCTCAGAACGAAACGGTGCTTAACATCTATCTTGTGCAAAGCAGCTTAGGTACTGCTATAAGGGGAGAAATCCAAAAAGGCGAGACTAAAGAAAATGTTTTTTGGCAAACGGGAATTGAGCAGGTAGAGTGTAGTTGGCATAATAAGGAAACGGTAGTTATAAACTCGTTTTATCTTGATATAAGTCGTGGAGATGTTTATGACTGCCGCAACGGAACCTCGATGTTCCAAAGCAACGCAAATACGGCTTCTCAAACCGATTCTCAGGCTTCTACAAGTGAAAAAAGTTATGAATAAAAATGATGTTTTATGCCTTCACATAACCGATATTTCGTCTTCGGGTGCAGGGGTTGGAAAGATAGACGGAATACCGGTATTTGTTCCCCAAACTGCGATTGATGATATAATTAAGGTTAAAATAGTTAAGGTTAAAAAAAGCCTTTGCTTTGGGAAATTATTAGAAATAATCGAACCTTCAAAGGATAGAGTAAGAATAGATTGTCCGCATTTTGAAAAGTGTGGCGGATGCACATCCAGACATATTTCCTATGGCGCTGAAAAAAGGATAAAGCAAAATAATGTTTATAACTGTATAAAAAGAATAGGCGGAATTTCGCTGAAGCCCGAAGACATCGTTTGTCCCGGTGACACGCTGCGTTATCGCAATAAAGCACAGTATCCTATTAGTGCGGACGGAAAAACAGGATTTTACGCTACCCATTCTCATCGGGTAATACCAAATGACGACTGCCTTTTGCAGCCCGACGAATTTTCTTTAGCTCAAAGGGCACTGGAAGAATGGATAGTCAGAGCAAATGCGAGTATATATAACGAAGAAACAGGCAAAGGACTTTGTCGGCACCTTTATCTTCGCAAAGGCTTTTCAAGCGGGGATATTATGGCGGTGTTGGTCGTGAACTCAGACACTATACCTCACCGGGAACTCTTGATTGAGCTTTTAAAGTCTGCACTCGGAGAAAACCTTAAAAGCGTTTGTATTAATGTGAATACGGCAAAAAACAACGTCGTGCTAGGCAGTAAAAATATCCCTATCTACAAAGACGATTTTATTACCGATACTCTATGTAAAGTCAAGGTTCACCTTTCTCCCAATTCCTTTTATCAGGTAAACAGCCATATGGCTCAAAAGCTTTATGAAAAGGCAGCCGAGTATGCACACCCCGAAAATAAAGTTGTTCTTGATCTGTATTGCGGAGCCGGAACGATAGGTCTTTCTATGGCAGATGCAGCTAAAAAAATAATAGGTGTGGAAATAGTGCCTGACGCTGTCGAAGATGCAAAAAAGAATGCACAAAATTTAGGACTGCAAAACACCGAGTTTATTTGTGGCGATGCGGCAATTGCTGCAAAAGAATTGAGAGATAGAAATATCTCCCCCGACGTAATAATAGTGGATCCGCCCAGAAAGGGTTGTGAAGAAAAGCTGCTCGACATTATAGCCTTCGAATTTTCACCCGAAAGCCTCGTTTATGTCTCCTGTGACCCTGCAACTCTCGCAAGGGATGTCGCACTATTAAAAAATAAAGGATATACACTTAAAGAATATACCCCCTTTGATTTGTTCCCACGCACAGCCCATGTAGAAACGGTAGCACTTTTAGTGCGCACAGTTTCATCGATATAAATCTCGTTGAGATTTTCGATATATCTTAACAGATTCGATATGTGCTAAAGCACTCGATATGTTGCCTTGCGGCAAAAAGCAAATAAGTATAGGTAAAAATCAAAGAATTGTTTTTCAAAATAACTTTTACCTCACAATAAAAAAGATACATAAAAACTCTCCGAAAGCGGAGAGTTTTTATTATGTCGTTGAATGTCGCAAATTATTTGTTACCTTAAAATCAGGGTGTTAAAGAAAAGGAGGTAATTTATGTTAGTTGCCAGACTGAACGGACAAAGAATTGATGTCAGAAACGAAACAGTAGTTTCCGACAGTGTGAAATATCTTACCGTCCGTTTTGAATATAGCAAAGATTGGAATGATTATACAAAAACTGCCGTATTTTTCGCAAACGACGGCAGTGTATACTCGGTGGTAATGCTCGAGGGCAACGACTTATATTTAGGCGAGAATATTTGTTATGTACCGCACGAGGTACTGAAGTATCCACGATTCGAGATTTCTGTTTACGGGGTTTTGGACGACAGTGTTATAACTTCCGGCAAAGCTGTGATAGAAGTAACAAAGAGTGGATACTGCGAGGGAGAAACTCCCGCCGACCCTACCCCTACAGAGTACCAGCAAATTATAAGTGCGGTTGAGTCGGTAAAGGAAATAGCCCAATCTGTAAGGGACGATGCAGACAGAGGAGTTTTTGACGGCAAAGACGCTATTACCGACCAAACCTATAACCCGGAAAGTGGGAACGCACAAAGCGGTAAAGCGGTAGCCGAGGCGACAGATTATAAAATGGATAAATTTGGGGATATAGACCAAGATGGCAATGTGAAAATAACAACGCAGAATTTTAAAATTTATCAAAATGAAGGTTATGTACAATTTGAAAAGGGAGATTTGAATATTCAGAGTGAAAAAAAGTTGAGTTTTAAATCAACCGCAAATTTTGAAAAGGGAGCTTGTGTGCCCGTAAGTGAAAATTTAGACCCTACTGCCGTTGTAAATAGATATTATGTCGACTTGCTTGTGGGGGATATAGAAACCGCCCTTGATGGTATTATAGCAATCCAAAATGAACTTATAGGCGGTGAAGAGGAATGAGTATAGCAGAAAAGTTAACAACTATTTCTCAAAACACCAAAAAGGTTTATGATGCCGGTAAGACAGAAATTTCTAAGCAATGGAGCGACTGGGTTCTTAAAAATTTCGGTGCACACTGGGGCAGAAAAATAATTGATGCAGGATTGTCTTTGGAGGAAATTCCGGAAGTAGACACTAGCTCATATACAAACTTTAGCAACGTCTTTTACAACTGTACAAATATTTCTGACAGCACCAAAAATCTCATAAATGCACCTATGCTGGATACATCAAACGGAACTAATTTTAACAGTATGTTTTATAGTTGCTATTTTTTAAAAACGGTTCCCGAATATGACACGTCAAAAGGCACTAATTTTTCTTATATGTTTGGTAATTGCTACCAGTTGGAAACTGCGCCTATGTTAGATACATCAAACGGAACTGATTTTAGCGGTATGTTTTATTGTTGCGACGCATTAACAGAGGTGCCTGAATATAACACATCTAAGGGAACCGACTTTTCTAGTATGTTTGAATACTGTATGTCACTGAAAAGCTTTCCCGATTTTGATTTTTCGAATGCAATAGATTTAGGGTATGCTTTTGCGGGTACTGCCATAACAAGTGTGCCCGATTTAAACCTTAGCAAATGTACACAATTTTACTGCACCTTTGAAAACTGCAACAAGCTTACAACCGTAGGAGATATTGTTTTTAATCCGAATGCTAACAGTATGTCGCAGCATATGTTTAGTGGGTGTAGCGCCTTAACTGAACTCGGCATTAAAGAGCTGCCTATCTCGCTAAATCTATCAAGCTGTTCTAATTTAACCGAAAGTTGTGTCAGCAATCTCATTGAAGCACTTGTAGACTACTCAGCTTCAGGCACCACACATTATTTAACATTGAACCTGACTGTTTTTAATTCAGTCAGCGACGATGACAAGGCTAAGGCAGAAGCAAAAAACTGGAGTTTAGGTTATTAATAAGAAAGGATTTTGAAAAATGATTATTCAGGATAACTGTATAACCGCCGATGAAGGCAAAGTGCTTACAAACGGGGATTATTATTTTAAACACATATGTCTTGGTGTAAATGATAGCGCTGACAACTGGAGCGAAATAACCGATGAGGAATATGCTAAGGTGCTTAAGGAACAAAAGGAGAAAAGTAAATGTACATAAATTGGCAGACAATTATTACAATAGGCGGGGTGTTGAGCGCACTGCTACTCATATTCGGGTTGATACTTAAAGTGCATAAATGGTATCTTGCTCAGAACGAACAGTCAAAAGAAATCATAGAATTAAGAGAGAAGCATACCGATGATATACAGCATATAAAAAAAGAAAATATGCTTATATGTTATGCTCTCTCAGCTTGTCTTGACGGACTGCAGCAGTTAGGGTGTAATCATACAGTCCCCGATGCTAAGAGTAAGTTAGATAAGCATTTAAATCATCAGGCACATGAATAGGAGGGAAAAGTATGTTTAAATTAGCATTAAATGCAGGTCATGGGTATAACACCGCAGGGAAAAGGTGCTTAAAATCCATAGATCCTAAAGAAACAAGAGAATATGTTCTCAATAAAAGAATTTGTGATTATATTCAGAAAACACTTTCTGAATATAAGGATATTGAAGTATTACGTACTGATGACGGTTCGGAGATTTCGGTTGCCAAAAGAGCCGCCACTGCCAATAAATTCAATGCCGACGTTTATATTTCGGTTCATCACAATGCCGGAATAAAAGGTGGCAAAGGCGGAGGAATTGAAGCGTACGTATATTTGAATGTGGATTCCAAAACTAAGGATTGGCAAAAATCACTTTATGATTCCTTGATTAGTACTACTGCTCTTAAGGGTAACCGTGCAATGCCGATAAAAAGCGCTAATTTCGGGGAACTCAGACTAACAAAAATGCCTGCCGTTTTATTGGAGTGTGGATTTATGGATAGTTTGGTTGATACTCCGATAATCTTAACCGATGAGTTTGCTCAAAAGGCAGCTCAGGCGATAGCTGATACAGTGATTCAAAAATCAGGTTTAAAGAAGACACCGACGGCTAAAAAGACCACGGAGCAAATAGCTTTAGAGGTAATCAGAGGTGAATGGGGCAACGGAGCTGAGCGCAAACAGCGTCTTGCCGCAGCCGGTTACAATTATACAACAATTCAAAGAAGAGTTAATAAGATTTTAAAGGGATAAATTTATGAGTAAAAAGTTTAAAATTTGGATAAGAGCAGCGCTTATAAGGGCATTAAAAACGTTGGCTCAGACTGCCTGTGCAACTATAGGTACGGGTGTTCTTATAAAGGACGTTGACTGGATAATGGTATGCTCTGCATCAACTATGGCGGCGATGCTTTCTGTTCTTACGAGTGTTGCAGGGTTGCCAGAGGCGAAAGCAGCCACTTAACCTTCCACTTTCAATTTAAAATAAGGAAATTAGGGTGTAATTCCAACAAAATGCAGATAGTTAAAAACTATCTGCATTTTAAATTTATTTTGTAGGCTCTTCGTCGTCAAGGACCTTTTCTATAATATAACGAGGACGTTTTTTTGTTTCAAGATACATTTTTCCTATATATTCGCCGATAATTCCTAGCGAAAGCATTATAAGTCCGCCTATTGCCCAAATTGAACATATGATACTTGCCCAACCTGAAACGGTATTCCCCCGACCCCAATCGATTATAAAAGCTATTATCATAATAATACTGACAATAAAAATCAGCGAACCGATTAATGTTATATAACGAATGGGTTTGGTAGAAAAGGAAGTAATGCCTTCGGCGGCAAAATGCAGCATTTTCCTTAGAGGATATTTGCTTTTGCCTGCAAATCTTTTTTTACGGTCATAATAAACAATATCGCTTTTATAACCTATCATAGGGATAATTCCCCTCAGAAACAGATTAACTTCATTAAATTGCTCCAAATTTTTAACCGCCCTTTTGGACATAAGTCGGTAATCGGCATGGTTAAAAACTGTTTGTGCGCCTAAAAAATTCATAAGCCGATAAAAGCCTTCGGCAGTAATTTTTTTGAAAAAGGAATCGTTTTTTCGGCTCTTTCTGACCCCGTAAACGATATCACATCCGTCATAATATTTATCCAACATTTTATCAACCGCATCAATATCATCTTGCAAGTCGGCATCCATAGATATTGTAAGGTCTGCTTTTTCACAAGCTACCGAAAGTCCTGCCAACAAAGCATTTTGATGACCTCGGTTGCGTGTAAGATTTATACCGTTAATATATTGTGAGTTTTCGTGGAGTTTTTCAATAATAGCCCAAGTGCCGTCAAGTGAGCCGTCGTTTACAAAAAGAATGCGGCTTTTGGGGGAAATTTTACTTTCTTTTATGAGTGTTTGAAGCTTTGCTGAGAGTCTTTTTGCGGTTTCATATAAAACTTCCTGCTCATTATAACAGGGAACAACGATATAGAGTATATCAGCCATAAAATCACCTGAATAGCATTTTTATATATTTTACCACACAAGCCCCTAAAAGTAAACAAACATTATGTCCACACCTCTTTTCTTGCTCCGGCATAGAATGAAACGAGGGGGGTGAAAATATGAGTAATTGCAGATGCACAAACAACTTTAGCTGCATAGGACTTGCTATAGCGGCAAGTGTTATTGTGGGCATCATAGCAGCCCTGCTTCAAATCACTGCTGTCATAGCTGTAACACCCGCATTCCTTTGGGTGATATTTGGAATAGCAGTAGTTGCTTTAGGGTTAAATTATGCAGTATTTGCAAACAGAGAAAACGCAAGACAAAGACCTTGTTTTTGTAGAGCCGTCAGATTTGTTTTGGCGGGCGCTTTGGGCACAGTCTTAACATCTGTTATACTTCTTGCTATAGAATTTGCCGCAACAAGTATAATCGGGGCAATAATTGTAGGACTCGCACTCTTTTTCTTTTCTTTATTAATAACAAGTATTGCTTGTGCCGTAAAATGCCTTACCGGCTGTGACTGCGAAGACGACGAATAATCTATAAAAATAGCAGTGGCTGGTTTACTTACAAAGTGAACCGGCCGCTTTTGTATAAAGCAATACCACCCATTATGAGGGTGAATATTTGTTAGATAAGAAATGAGAGAAAATCTGTGCCGTTTTTTTCAAAAAGGACAAGGTTCGTCCACCGCTTTTTCGTCAGGATTTACAAAATCATCTCTTTCAATCAAGTCCTTTAATTTTTTAACCATTTCGCATTGCTTTTCTAATAAATATGACTTTGCATAATTCCGACTTTGTCCAAAAATATTTTGTGTTGTTTCGTCTTCATGGTCATCGAACTGTGTTAAATATTGCAAATATGTAAGCACTTCAATTTCCAATGATATAAAATACAACTCATCCAAGTCTTGGAATTTAATTTTTAGCATAGAAACATCTCCTTTTGAAATAATTATAGTATCCAAACGAATACTTTTCAAGTATTTATTTAGATACCTTGGTATAATCTACTTAATGAACAAAAGGAGATGTAATTAATTATGAAAAATTACAATGAAATTTTTAGGGAACTGCGTGAAGATAAAGACAAAACACAGGCTGAAATAGCCGAAATTTTGAATATTACAAGACCGCAATATAATTTGTATGAAACCGGTAAAAGACAATTTAAAATAGAGCATATTTGTAAGCTTTGTCTGTATTATGATGTATCATCGGACTATGTTCTTGGATTGCCAAAAGGGTTAAACCGATTTGATTAACTTTACACGAAAGATATGCCACATGCAGAACAAAACTAAAACCTCCCATTCGGGAGGTTTTAAATTTAAGCGGATATTGTTATGTCATTATATATCCTCATATTCTGTATTGTTATCGGGGCGTTTTGAAAACAGGTCTGTATTGATGGTAAAGCCACCATCAAAGCCATCTGTTTCGTCGGGGTGAGAAACATGATCAATATCATTTATATCATCTAACAGACTGTGTGAGCTGAGGTCATAATTATCTGAATCGGGGTCATAATTATCCTCTTTTCGCCATTTTTCAATAAGCTCTTCGCCCTCAGGGTAAAGATTTTGCGGTTGATATCTTTTAAGATAAATAGTAGAAATGAGGAAGTAGATTAAAAACAGTGTTACTGAAATAAAGGTTATTTTAATCCCTAAATTAAGTCCGGGAGTGGTATAGTCGAATCTTATAACACTTTCTCCCTCATCAACGGCTACTGCCATAAACCCTGCATTAACCTTTTCGATTTGAGCTGCCTTTCCGTTAACGGTGCAGCTCCAACCCTCCTCAAAGGGCACCGAAAAGAAGACTAAGGATTTATCGTCTCGTTTAACCCTTGCTGTAAATCCTTGATTATCAACACTAAATTCATGGGCGGCAGTTTGCGCTCTGTTTTGAGAATCTTCTTGTATTTCCTCGTCGGTAAACAAGAAAAACTCATCAGAGTCAGCAATATCGGTTAATATATCGCCGTATTTTTTAACCTGCTCATCACTTAAAAGGATAGCTTTGAGCATAAGACGGGACCTTGCATTATTATTGTAGTTTTCGCAGAAATCCTCTGTCATATAATAATCGTAAGAAAAGCCGAAGGGTATATAGTTTTCATTTTCGTATATATAATAGCCGCCATCAGTTTTGGAATATTCAAAGCCAGTCATCAGCGGTTGACCCTCGCTGTCTAAAAAGCTTTCTTCGTTTGTGGGGTTTACAAGATATTTTACCGAAAGCAGCGACCGTACTGCTACAAGAGAAGTGTCGAGTCGAGTTGCAACATTTCTGTTATAACCTATAAAATCATAGTATTCCATAATTGAACCCGGAACAACCGAATGGAAAGCGTTTATAGAAGGTACCGAATGAAACATACCCAAATTGTCTTCACAATCATAGGTGTCTATACGGAAATTTGAGTTGTCTTCAAAATCAATGTTACCCTCTATCAGACGGTCAATCATAGTGTCGTTAATCGGGGCGCTGTAGCATCTGCCAATTGCCATATAGCAGTTACCGTAGATAATAGCCAGAATACAAACGCATACAATCGAAGCTTTGACAAAGTGCGTTTTGTTTTTTCGTCTTACCAAAAGCAGTACAAAAAGGATAGCAAGACCTAAAAGTGCTATTGCCGAGAAAAGCCAGAAGCTGAGCTTATAGGTAGAATCTTCGCTTTGTGCAAACAGACCGAATACTATTTTGTCGTCAATTTCTTGGGGGAAAAGTCCGATGGCGAGTACAAAAGCGACTGTTATGCCGACAACCCATTTGAATGCGCCTTTAAAGGATACGTTATGGTCTTCGCTGACAGATGCAGTCATAAGGCAGATCATAAGAATTGGCATATAAAACCAACGGGCATAATAGTTCGAATTAAAGGCAGAGAAAAGGCTGTTTAAGATGGGGATGAAGGCAAAAAGTACGCAAATACCGAAAAGCTTTTTAAGCCAACTTTTGTTGCGGCTTTTAAAGAAAGCAAAAACTCCTACCATACTAAATAGCGGTAGCCAACCTGCAACAGACGCCCATTCTCTATTGGTGTCCGGGAAAAATGAGGCGATAGCGGGAAGGTCGTTGGGGAAGAAGAAGGACTGAATAATATTGAGGTATAGCTGTTCGTTCGGGTATGACAGTGCGTCCCAGCCCAACAAAACCTCTGAAACACGTCCGTTTTGTATAACGGTATAAAAGGAGGGAAGGAGCAGTACGGCTGCCATTAATACACCCAAAACCGACTCGAGTAAAAGTATCAAGAACCTAGAAAATTTTACCGTAACGGCTTTTGAGAATACTCGTACAAAGAAATAAATTATACAAAAAACTACCATTCCGAAGAAAAAGTAATAGTTTACAAGCGCACAAAGTGCTACAGTAAGGGCGAAAAAACCTCGTCTGTTTTCGGTTATAAGGACCTCAAGCGCCCAAAGTAATAACGGAAGACAAATAATTGCCTCGTGAAAATGATTGTAGAAGATGTTATAAATCGAAAATCCCGAAAAAGCATAGAGAAGACTGCCCAGCATAGCCGCTTCTGGTGTTTTGGTAAATCGGCGGATATATAGGTACGCAGTAAGAGCTGCGCAACCAAATTTAAGGATAAGCAGCGGTCCTAAAAGATAGGGAACAAAGCTGTTTGGGAAGGGAATGGTAAGCCAGAAAAAAGGGCTGCCAAGCAGATAGAATGTATAAGAGCCTATAAAGTTAGCTCCAAGGTCTGTATACCAGTTCCAGCCGAAGCTTCCGTTTCTGACTGCCGCATGACACATTTTATAAAAAGGAATTTGTTGGGCGTTAAAGTCACCGTAAAAAATAAAATATCCTTTGCCCATTGTTATATAAGGAATAAAAAATGCTGCGGCAATTAATAGTGATAGGACAAATGTAAAAAGCCATTTTTCTTTTCTGGGACGAAGCAGGGTATGCTTCGCAAGGGTATAATTCACCGCAAAAACCTCCCCTAAATTATAAAATAAAAGTTATATATTGATATTATAACAAAAAATGTTATAATATTCAATAGCCGAAGCATTTAGCAAAGGAGTTAAAACAGATGCAGAGTCATTTTTATGCTGTGCTCTCGAGGATGAAAAATATTTATCGTTGGGGGCTTATGAGAAATACAAGGGAAGAGAACTTAAGCGAACACAGTCTTGAGGTTGCACTAATAGCACACTGCCTGGCGATTATAGGTAATCGTCGGTTGGGTAAAAATCTGAACCCCGAATTTATAGCTTGTAGTGCTGTTTTTCATGACACATCAGAAATAATTACCGGCGATATGCCTACACCAATTAAGTATTATAACTCAGATATAAAGACTACATACAAAGAGATTGAAAAAACAGCGGACGAGAAGCTTTTATCCTTACTGCCTGATGATTTAAGAGAAGATTTTATACCGCTTTATAATCCTGATGAGGAGTCGAAAAAAATTATAAAAGCGGCGGATAAAATCTCAGCTCTGATTAAATGTATAGAAGAAACGAATATGGGAAACCGTGAGTTTGAAGCAGCCAGGAAATCCTTGCAGCAGGTTATACTGGACATGGACCTTGTCGAAGCCAACATATTTATGGAGGAGTTCCTATCCTCCTTCTATCTGACTTTGGACGAGCAATTGTAATATTTTTAAAAGGGAAACAAAGAAAAAAGGAAGAACGGAAATTTCCGTTCTTCCTTTTTATGAAAATGGGCGAGTCGGCCTGTAAGCCGAGTTCTGTCTTGCACGGTTATCTATCTCGACAAAGAATTGCTTCATTGCTCAAGCCGCTTTTCGCAGCACACCGGGCTGGTGTATCGCTGCAGTCAGCGTTGCTCCGAATAGGGTTTACAGTACCGTTTCGTCTCCGAACGGTAGGTGAGCTCTTACCTCGCCTTTCCACCCTTACCGAAATTATCGGCGGTATATCTCTGTTGCACTTTCCCTAAGGTCACCCTCGGCGGCCGTTAGCCGCTATTCTGCCCTGTGGGGCTCGGACTTTCCTCACACTTTTTAAAAAGTGCGCAACCGTGTAGCCGACTCACAGTGAGTAGTATACCATAAAACCCGCTTTGTGTCAAAGCCGCATTTAAGGAATAGTATGTTATGAGGGTAAAACCTGATAATTTTACCAAAACGGAGGCTGTTTTATGGAAATAAAAGCAAAAAAATATTTTTTAGCGGCTAATTCTATGCAGGGCTTTGTAAGCCACTTTGATACATTTTATAAAGACGATAAACAGTGGCGGGTATATATAATAAAGGGCGGTCCGGGTACCGGGAAATCCTCTTTTATGAAGTTTATTGCGGCAAGGTGTTATGACAAGGGTCTTAAAATCGAGCTTTGCCCTTGCAGCTCTGACCCACATTCTTTAGACGGTCTTATAATTCCACAGCTCAAAACTGCCCTTTTGGACGGCACTGCACCTCATGTGCTCGAGCCAAAGCATCCAGGAGTTATAGAGGAAATTATAAATTTAGGCGAATTTTGGGATTCAAAACTTTTAAGAGAAAACGCAGATAAAATAATTGCTGCATCAAAAGAAAATAGTGCACTCCATTTGGCAGTAAAAGGCTATCTTTCAGCGGCGGGGGAATTATATAGGGATAATCTGAAGCTTTCACGTATGTTTTGTGAAACCAAGGCTTTAGAAAAATATGCCTTGAATCTCGCAAAAAAGCACATACCAAAAAAAGTCGGCAAACCGCACGAGGACATACGATTTATTGGCGGCGTAACACCACAGGGTGTAGTAGCATTTACTAAAACTATTACCGATTACTGTGAAAAAGTTATAATCGTTGAGGATAAATATGGTGCAGCTGCGGGAGCTATAATGAGTAAAATACGAGACTATGCTTTAAAATGCGGACATAGCATTATAACTCTGAAAAGTCCTTTCTTGCCCTCAGAGCTTTATGAGCATATAATTATTCCCGAACTTTCTTTAGCCTTTTGTACTGAGAATGAGTATATTCATTTCCAAAGTGATGTAAGGCGTGTTCATGCACGTCGCTTTTACGATATATTGATTCAAAAGCAGTGCAGAGGAAGAATGCTTTTTAACCGAAAACTCGTAAGAGATTTACTTGTGCTTTCCTGCAAAACCTTAGCTGCCGCAAAAGCCTCACACGACAAACTCGAAAAATATTATATAGATGCTATGGATTTTGAGGGTGAGATGTTATTGGCTCAGGATATTTTAGATAGAATCTTAAAACAGTGACATAAGCTTGAAAAACAATTGGTAATATGCTATAATATGCCCAAAGGGGTGATCTTATGGCAGAAAAAATATGCCAGAATTGCGGCGCACGATGTAAATTAGATGATAAATACTGTAAAAGTTGCAGTGAAAAACTTTCTGAAGAAACAATAGTAACAGATAATTTTCTGCATGGAATAGAAAAAATTAAGTGGTTGAGTTTTTTGGAAGTAGGATATTCACGATATATGAATGTGTACGAAAAATATGAAAACAAAAAATTTTTTCTGCACATAAACTGGGCGGCGTTTTTTTTTGGAATTGGTTGGATGATTTATCGAAAAATGTACAAATTAGCCGCAATTTTTATGATCGTTTTTATGCTATTGTCTTCTGCGGTAACGGCTTGTGTAGCTGAATATTATGCGGACGATATTGTTGAAAATTATATAGCGATTGAGACATATCAAGAGTATAAATATAATGGCGGAGAGGATTCTCTATACGAAGCATCAGTTGGTATATACGATGCACCGGAATTAGCAGCTGCAAAAGAAGCTGAAAAAAGCAATTTTAAAATATATGTAATAACATATACATCTTACGTTATTACCGCCCTTTTTTTGGAATTTGTCGTATTGGGACTTTTTGGAGATTTTATTTATAGAGCTCATGTTATTAAAAATATTCAAAAAAAGAATGGCGGAGTTCTATCCTTTTGGAAATTTATAGGTATAAGTTTTATTTTTCGTGCAGCGTCCGTAATACTAACTCGGCTTATTTTATATTTTTTTATATAAAATAAACACATTTAACTCTCTTGAAGAAAATTCTTCAAGAGAGTTTTTGTGTAATATAAAAGATTTTGTAAATAATGTTTTTAGGTGAAGCGAATGAAGATATTTACAAAAAAGAACGGTGTTTATGCTCTTTGCGGAACGGCGGTAGGATTTATAAACGGAATGCTGGGCGCAGGGGGCGGAATGCTTGCAGTGCCCATACTCAAAAAATGCGGAATGGATCAAAAGTCTGCTCATACAAATGCCGTTGCGGTAATACTTCCTATAACGATAGTCAGTGCGGTAATGTACATTTTAAAAGATTACGTGAGCTTAAAGGACGCTTACATTTATATACCTACAGGCGTAATCGGTTCTCTTATCGGTACGGCGGCTATACGAAAGATATCTGCTAAATGGTTATCCTTGATTTTTAGTGGATTTATGATATATGCAGGCATTCGCCTGCTGATCAAATGAATATCGTCGCCCTTTTAGCAGGGCTTTTTTCAGGTGTTTTAGGTGCTATGGGATTAGGCGGCGGCTCGGTGCTCATAATATATCTTACACTTCTTACCGACACCAAGCAGCTTACTGCACAGGGTATAAATTTATTGTTTTTTATTCCTATAGCGCTATGTGCCGTTGGGGTTTATGCCTTTAAAAAACAGATAAAATGGGCTACGGTAATCCCGTTTTCGTTGGGCGGGGTTTTGGGGGCTGTTTTGGGTATAATGCTCACAAGTGCCATAGGCGGAAATTTAACCTCGAAAATTTTCGGAGGACTTCTTATAATACTTGGCGCAAAGGAAATATTGCTAACATTAAAGCGATACTTGAAAAACAAAAAGAAAGGTGATATAATTAAGACGAATAAATGTTCGAAAAGGTGAAAAGAATGGAAAAATCCTCCCTTACCGAAAAACAGATTGATGTGTATAGGTTCCTTGTTAAAAAAATGAACGGAGGCATCCCTCCTACAGTCCGTGAGATTTGTGATGCAACGGGTATAAAGTCTACCTCAACCGTTCATGCAATACTTAATGTTCTGGAGCAGGAAGGGTATATATCAAGAGATGCCAAATATTCTCGTGCCATTCGCATTGAGAAGGAGGGAGACGCCGCTATGGTGCCGCTTGTTGGCAAGGTTACTGCGGGTCAGCCCATTTTGGCGATTGAGCATATTGAGGATTATATCCCTTATCCAACAAAGGACGCAGAAGGTCTTTTTGCTTTAAAAGTAAAGGGACTTAGTATGCGTGACGCCGGAATATTAGATGGCGATATAGTTATTGCCGATAAAAATGCGCCTTGTAAAAACGGTGATATTATTATAGGTATGGATGAAGATAGTGCCACAGTTAAAAGACTTATTATAAGACCCGATAAAACCGTAGTTTTTATGCCGGAAAATCCGGATTTTGCCCCTATATATCCTCAAAAACCTATGGTTTTGGGTAAAGTAATAGGCTCGTTCAGGAAATACTGATTATGAAAAAGCAGGTTGAAATTTTTACAGACGGTGCGTGTTCGGGGAACCCCGGTCCTGGTGGCTGGGGAGTAATCCTCCGTTACGGTACATATGAAAAGGAGCTTTCGGGCGGTGACATAAACACCACTAATAACCGTATGGAGCTTACCGCCGCAATTAAAGGTCTTTCGGCACTTAAAGAACCCTGTTGCGTTACCCTTATCACCGATTCGAAATATGTTGCAGACGGTATTAATTTAGGCTGGGCTGCCTCCTGGCGTAAAAACGGATGGCGAAAGTCGGATAAGAAAGCGGCTCTAAATTCTGATTTATGGGAAGAGCTTTTAAATCTCACCCAAAAACACGATGTCAAAATAGTTTGGGTAAAGGGTCATGACGGACATCAAGAAAACGAGCGTTGTGACGCTTTGGCGGTAGCGTACTATAAGTCTTTGCAAACTGATAAAAATATATAAGATATGGGCAGTAATCTATTATAATTGACTTTACAGCAGATTATGTATATAATTGTCTTATATTTAGGGTGGGAGGGATAGATGTGAAATTCTTCTGGGTTTCGGCACTAATTGCTTTTTTGCAGATAATTTTGCTTTATATTATGGCAAAATGTATTAATCGTAAAAAAGCCTTTTTTGCATTTGTGATTTTTGCTTTGAAAATTTTCTGCTATTGGAAAATAGTATTTGCGTTTGTGGACAAATATATCCTTCACGCAATAGAATGTGTGTCCGGATATGCTGTGGGACTGACATCGGGCGCCGTAATTTTATATATTATCTGTTATTTCCTCTATCCTTTAGCTGTTGTGCCGGGCATTATTTTTCTATTTAATAAGCTTTTAAAAGTCCCGGTAATAAGACAAGTATCGGCAAAGTTTATTGATATAGTTGAAGGAATAAAGCATCGTATCGGATATAAAAACGAGAAAGGCTTTGAGGTTAAAAAAATTAAATTTTGAGTGTGAACAATATTAAA
>JAGAZW010000047.1 GCA_017939855.1 Clostridia bacterium
GCCTATTACAGCCGTTTCGCACCTTTGAGCACTTGTCATCTTCATAGCAAGTTCAGCCATAAACGGCTGAGGCTTTCCTATAAATAAGGGCCTTTTACCCGTCGCATTGTAAAGTATATCGGCGATACTTCCGCAATCGGGTACTGCGCCAAATTCGGTAGGACAAACATAATCTGGATTGGTAGCAATATACGGTAATTGCTTTGTGCACAACAAAAGACTTATATCATGTAGCTTTTTAAATGTCAGTTCAGTATCAAATCCTAAAACTATGCAGTCAGTTTCTTGCGGATTTTCGGTTATAATAAGACCATTATGTTTAAATTCATTCTTTAAAGACTCAGTGCCGCAAACATAAATTCTATCGTTAGTATGATGCTTTTTAAGATAATGACAGGTGGCTTGTGACGAGGTTACAAAATCGCTATAATCGGCTTCTATTCCTAATTTGTGAAGTTTTATGATATAGTCTTTTACACTCTTAGAAGAATTGTTTGTCATGAACATATATCTGCCGCCGCTTCTTTTGATTTCAGATAATAGCTCTTTTGTAAAGTGAAATAGCCTATTACCCAGATAAAGTGTACCATCCATATCAAAAAGGAAGAGTTTTAAATTTTTTATCGTATCTTCAATATTCATAAAACACCTCATAGTTTCATTGAATCATTTGGCAATAGTAATTTAAGAAAATTCATATATAATAAAGAACTACGATGTGTTATGACATCATAGTTCTTATTATTTTTATCAAAAGCAATTGCGATAGTAAAAATATTTAAGCTGCCTTTTTAGCCTTGTGTGCGTCCAGTTTGTTTCTCCATATAACCCAAAGCGGACCGGCAACAAAAAGTGAGGATATACAGCCCGAAACAAGACCGAAAGCCATAGGAATAGCAAAGGTGCGAAGTGTTGTAAGGCCGAAGATTTCCGAAACAACAATAACTGTTAAAATCGCAAGTAAAGTAGTGGCTGTTGTAACAATATTACGTTTCATTGTGGCTGAAACACTATTATCCATATTTTCGTTCAAGGAGAGATTCGGATAAAGCTTCTTGTTTTCTCTAACTCTGTCATAGATAACGATAGTATCGTTGAGAGAGTAGCCGAGAATTGTTAGAACAACTGCCATAAAGTTAGAATCTATTTCCAGCCTGAATATTACGCATATAAAGAAGGCAACAACTAAATCCAATGCCAGAGAACAAAGTGCGGTAATAGCAGCAGTAACGCCGCCGATTTTTCTGAATCTAAAGCCAACATAGCAGATTACCAAAAGTGCGGTAATAAGCATAGCAACCAAACTCTTTGCAAAGAAGGTTCCTGCAATTGAGGCATTAACTGCGTTGGAGGCGTAAATATCAAAAGAGTTTTTTGCGAAGGTTTCTTGAAGTTTAGCAAGGATAGCATCTTGTTTAGCGGAGGAAAGAGCCTCACGACCGGCAAGACTTATAGAAAAGATCTTTGTTTCGCCGCTGACAGCTTCATTTTTGCTTACCTTAAAGCTTTTTTTGCCCAAAATCTCTTTGACTGCGGCTTCAAAATCTGCTTCTTTAACTTCGCCCTTGTATGAGTAGGAAAGCCTGGTACCACCGCTGAAGTTAATGTCAAGCTTAGGACCTAAAACAACAGTAAATATGAGACCCATAAGGATAACTGCTGCATAGACGATAAGGGAAATTTTAAATGCTTTTTGAGTATTTATATTAAACATTTTTCTTACCTCCGTATAAAGCAGGATTTCTCATGAACTTAAGTCCTGAAAGGCTCTTAAGCATATATTTGGAAGCAAGAACGCCCATTATCAGATTGAAGATAACACCAACGAGTAGGGTGTAACCGAAGGAATAGATAGAACCTGCGATAGAGGCTCCGAAAAGATTCATAATGGGGGAGAATATTTTTGCTAACATATCAGAGGGTGCACCGAAAGCTCCCATAAGTACCAACGCTACGATAATGATTGTTACATTGCCGTCTATAATAGCGCTTAAACTGTTTTTGAAGCCCGAATCAATGGCGCCGTCGATGGTTTTTCCCTTTTTAAATTCGTCCTTGATGCGTTCTGCAGCAATAACATTGCAGTCGACACCCACACCGATAGAAAGGATAATACCGGCAATACCTGGTACGGTAAGGGTAAAGCCTTCGGCACCTGGGATGAAGCCTGAAATACAAGCTATTGAGCCTGCAACCTGACCTAAAAGTGCTATTGAAGCTACAACACCGTTTACACGGTATAGCGCAATCATAAGTATACAAATAAGTCCAAAGGCAATAGCGCCTGCAATAAGCATAACATCGAGTGCGTTAGAGCCTAATGTGGGGGAGATTATTTGAAGTTTGGAATCATCGGGGGTAAGCGCAAAGGGAAGTGCGCCGCCGTTAATTTGATCAGCAAGAAGCTTTGCAGATTCTGCGGTAAACTGACCTGTGATAATAGCATCACCTGTTGTGATAGGCTCTTTAACGTTTGCAGTTGAGATAGCGGCTCCGTCCATATATATAGAAATTTGTGAGCCGTTATTAAAGGCATTTGTTGTAGCATTTGCAAAAGCTTGTGTACCTTTAGAGTTAAGCTCGAGGTTTACATGATGACCGTTTTCGGTATCATATGCTACATCAGCCTCTTTTACGGCGTCACCGGTCATAAAGGGTGTTCCAGATGAATTATCACTACCTGCATAAAATTCAAGCTGAGCATCTGCAGATAAAATATCAATAGCTTTTTGTGGGTCAAAATCACCGTCGCCTGCAGTTCTTGGGAAACGGACGATAACCTGATGTGTGCTCTTATCGGTTTCAACTTCATAGTCGGTGATACCTAAAGAAACAAGACGGCTTTCGATAATCGTCTTTGCAGAATCCATATCGCCGCTTGTAATTTCAACACCCTTTTTATCAGGGGAGAAAACCGCTTCAACACCACCGCTGATATCAATGCCCCAACGGATATCATTAGCTCCTTTAAAGTAAACCTTTTTTGTGTCGCCGTAGTAATTGTGAAGTCCGAAAAATGCGAAAAAAGTAAGCGCAAGAATCAGAGCGAGAATCACAAAAAATATCGGCTTGCCTGTTCTTTTAGTGCTCATTGGCAAATCCTCCAATTATTTCTGTGTGCGAAATTTGCTGATATTAATAAAACATATAGATAATTATACCTAATATTTGTAATAAAGTCAATTAAATTATGAATCAAGCATTTTCCATTAATTTTTCAAGTGCCGCATATTTAATTGCAACGCAAAGCACCTTAGCAGCGGTTGCTATTTCCTCTGCAGAAGGATATGTGGGTGCAATTCTGAGATTGGAGTCTTTAGGATCTTTCCCGTATGGATATGCTGCACCTGCGGGAGTGAGTATAAGACCTGCGTTTGCGCATAGCTGTTCAACCCGTTTTGCACAACCGTCTAAAACATAAAGACTTATAAAATAACCGCCTTTTGGACTGTTCCAACGA
>JAGAZW010000048.1 GCA_017939855.1 Clostridia bacterium
AAGGCAAAACATACTGAAAGAATCAGCATTATTATAAGCGGAATATAACTTAAAGTATAATATCTTTCGTCACTGTCCGCAGAACTGTTTTTCATTGCGCAGAAAAAAGCAGAGCCGATAAAATAGAGTCCTGAAGTCAGGGAGTTTATAAGTATCAAACTACGCACCCATAAAACATACTTTGTGTCCACAACAGAAAAATTCCTTATGGCCTTTATAAAATACACAACCCCCACCGTGATTAAAATCGCTAGCATCAAGAGTATCGCAAGGCTTGTAAAATCGCTGTATTCATAAGAAAGTGCCTTTATGGGACTAAAGGATGTTACAGAACCTCTGTAATATAATTTCCCCTCCCTATGTGAATAAAACGGCACAAAGAGCAAAGCAAATGTTATAACTAAACTCAAAACGCCCGACAGAATAATCCCATAATGACGAAAATGTTCAGGCATTTTCAGCACAATTTGATCTGAACTGTTATGGTTAATGTTGTTGGTTTGCATGGTGTTCATTGCGTTACCTCCTTAGTATTGTTGGTTAAATTTTTTCTAAAATCTACCAATATGCTTATTATACCGTATTCGACCCTCTTTTGCAATAAGTTTATACTTTGTATCGTCTACTGCAAAAAATATTTAAACATCCTATCTATTTTGTAAACTTTTATTGATTGACAAATACAGAGTTTAATTTTATAATAATTATGTATATCCAAACTATCGGAGGGATTTTATTGAATAACATCAACGAGCTTTTCGGAAGTAACGTTTTTAATGATTCAGTTATGAAGGAGCGTTTGCCCGAGCAAACCTACACACTCTTAAAAAATGCTATTTCGGAAGGCAAGAATATTGATAGCAGTATTGCTGATACCGTTGCTACTGCTATGAAGGAATGGGCAATTGAAAAGGGTGCAACTCATTATACACACTGGTTCCAACCTATGACAGGTATTACTGCCGAAAAACATGACAGCTTCATCGCCCCTACCGGTGACGGACATATCATTATGGAGTTTTCGGGTAAAGAGCTTATAAAGGGTGAATCAGATGCTTCTTCATTCCCGTCAGGCGGTATTCGGGCTACCTTTGAGGCAAGAGGCTATACTGCTTGGGATCCTAGCTCCTTTGCCTTTGTTAAAGACGAAACCCTTTGTATTCCTACTGCCTTTTGCTCATACGGAGGCGAAGCCTTAGACCAAAAAACCCCTTTGCTTCGCAGTATGGATGCTATAAACAAACAGGCTTTAAGAATTGTTAAACTTTTCGGTATGAACGATGTTACACGTATAAATACCACCGTTGGTCCCGAACAAGAATATTTTCTCATCGACCGTAATCTTTTTGATAAACGTCCCGACCTTCTCTACTGTGGAAGAACACTTTTAGGTGCTGTTCCTCCCAAAGGTCAGGAAATGAATGACCATTATTTTGGAGTTATAAAACCGAGAGTTTCCGCATTTATGAGAGAACTCGACACTGAATTATGGAAGCTCGGTGTTCTTGCAAAAACAGAGCATAATGAAGCTGCTCCTGCTCAGCACGAACTTGCTCCCATTTTCACCACAACAAACATTGCCGCTGACCATAATCAGCTTACTATGGAAATGATGAAAAAGATTGCGGCAAAACACGGTCTGGTTTGTCTGCTCCACGAAAAGCCTTTTGACGGTGTCAACGGTAGTGGTAA
>JAGAZW010000003.1 GCA_017939855.1 Clostridia bacterium
CGGGTATGAACCGCATGCTCTAGCCAACTGAGCTATACAGCCGTATATCGTCTTTGTTGCGACCTGTATATTATATATGCTAACAGGTATTTTGTCAAGCAAAATTTTAATATTTATATAAAAAATTTAAGAAAGTTTTAAGGCGCCGTTTTCGGCGCCTTATTAAATATATTTACATCACATAATATCTGAATATACTAAATTATACCCGAAATCAGAATCCTCATTCCTGACAAAAAGCGAATTGACTTTTTTTTCCTCGATCTTACCATACTGATCAAGCACGGTAGCAGTTGTTGTTACAGAATATGTTCCATCTTCGTTTAACTTTACGGTATCGATTTTGTGTTTATAAACATCAAAACCTCTAGGAATAATGTATACATATCCTTGCCTTTGAGGAAAATCAGCATTAAGAGCCGACATATCAAATATCTCTATGCCATACATATTATAGACATAATCTTTAACATGATACTCAGCTATATATTCTTCAGTTTCGTCCCTTAAATTCAAAAGAGCAGGTATTGAGCAATTTACGATATCGTCAACACAATTAAAACTTTCATTATAAACATAATTATGATTGAGCATATTAAGGAATCTCGCATCCAATGCTGCATTTTCAGAAGCGTTCTCAGCAGTAACAATATTTTCAACAACATTTTTTTGCTCAGACTCGCAAGGCAAGTTACCGAATACAGCGATAAGTACTAAAAAAGTCAAAATCATTCCACATATAAACTTTTTCACACTATATCGCCTCCTCACATTATCTATATAACATTATACACACAATATGTAGTGTATGATAGAAACAAATTGGTTACAAATTATTTCAATTTTGTAACCAATTTAGGTGAATTGCATATTAAATATTGTTATTATTTGTCTACCTTCGACAAAATCAAATATTTTGTGACAAATATCCAAAAAAAATAAAACTTTTATAAAAAATTAGTTGTAATTGCCGAATGAATATGTTATACTTAAACGGTAATCTAATACTTGATAGGAATTGTATCCTTCAAAAAAACCAAAGGAGTGTATCATCTTGAAAAACTATTCTGAAAACCAAATTAAAAACATTGCCTTTTTAGGACATGGCAATTCGGGTAAAACTACCCTTGCCGACGCTATCCTTTACTACGGCAAGGCAACAGACAGAATCGGAAAGACCGCAGATGGTACCGCCGTTTTTGATTTTGACCAGGAAGAGAAAAAGCGTGGTTGCTCGGTTTCTACATCGGTTTACCAGCTCGAAATTAATGGAATTAAAGCCAATCTTATTGATGCTCCGGGTCTCTTTGATTTTGCCGGAGGTGTTTGTGAAGCTTTGAGTGCCGCTGACTCTGCAATTATCGTATTATCGGGCAAATCCGGTCTTACAGTAGGTGCAAAACAGGCTTTTGAAAAAGCCAGAAACGCTAAAAAAGCCGTTGCCTTTTTTATTGGCAAATTAGATTCTACACATGCACACTTCTATCGTGTTATTTCGGCTTTAGTTGCCAATTACGGCTCAGTTGTATGTCCGGTCGTTGTTCCCTACATAGAGGATGAGGCCGTTAAGTGCTATGTTGACCTGATTGAGAATAAGGCTTATTCCTTTGATGGTCTGGAGGCTAAAGAGTTAAGAATGCCTGTTAGCACTGAAATTGATCAGATGCGTGATATGCTTTTAGAGGCTGTAGCTTCAGCTGACGAGCAACTTATGGAAAAATATTTTAACGGTGAGCAGTTCACCCGAGATGAAATTGTTACAGGTCTTAGAAACGGTGTGTTATCCGGTGATATCTGTCCTGTATATTGTGGTATTCAGCAAACGGGTGAATGCATCCCTCTTTTCGCTGATAGTATTCTTGAAATCTTACCCTCAGCAGCTGATGCGAACATTGAAATGTCAGATGGAGAATATGTTAAGCCTGATCCTTCCGGAGAAACCGCAGCTTATGTGTTTAAAACGATTGCCGACCCATTTGTAGGTAAGCTTTCCTATTTTAAAGTTATTTCAGGTAAAATTACTCCTGACACAAAACTAAAAAACAATCGAACCGGCAGTGAAGAAAGATTGTCAAAAATTATGTGGCTTAAAGGCGGAAAACAAGATGATGCCGACATAATTTCGGCCGGTGATATAGGCTCTGTCTCAAAGCTGGGCGGTGTTTTAACCGGCGATACATTATCTGTAAGCGGTAATATCAAAATTGCTCAAATTCAATTCCCTGCTCCAACGCTCAAGACTGCTGTATATCCATTGAACAAAGGCGATGAAGAAAAGATTGCAACAGGTCTTGCAAGGCTTTGCGAAGAAGATCCCACAATGCATATCAAAAACGATACCGAAACTAAAGAACTGGTTCTGTCTACTTTAGGTGAGCAACATACCGATATAATTATCTGCCGACTTAAGTCAAAGTTTGGCTCTGATGTGGTACTCAAAGCTCCTAAAATTGCCTACAGAGAAACTATACGCAAGTCGGTTAAAGCCCAAGGCAGACACAAAAAGCAGTCCGGTGGACATGGTCAATTCGGCGATGTTTGGATCGAGTTTGAACCTTGCGACAGCGACGAATTGGTATTTGAAGAGAAGATTTTCGGCGGTGCTGTTCCTAAAAATTTCTTCCCCGCAGTTGAAAAAGGTCTTCGTGACAGTACAGCTAAAGGCGTTCTTGCAGGTTATCCGATGGTTGGAATTAAGGCAACATTGGTAGACGGCTCCTATCACCCGGTTGATTCTTCTGAGATGGCGTTTAAAACGGCAGCATCGATAGCCTTTAAAGAAGGCGTTTCAAATGCAAACCCCGTTCTTATGGAGCCTATTGGTACACTTAAGGTTACTGTGCCGGATGAAGTTCTCGGCGATGTTATTGGCGACATAAACAAACGAAGAGGCAGAATTATTGGTATGAATCCAACCTCCAATAAAATGCAAGAGGTTATAGGTGAAGTACCGATAAGCGAGATGTCAGACTTTTCAACCGCTATGCGCTCTATAACACAGGGCACTGCAGTCTTTGAACTCGAATTTGCAAGATACGAAGACGTACCTTCTAATATCGCTCAAAAGATTATAGAAACAAGTAAAACATAATTTTAAGCTCCCTCGAAGGTTTCCGAGGGAGCTTAAAATATATAAGGTCCTGTAAGCTCAAGCTTACAGGACCACTAATTTTATTTAATTACTGTTGTCTAGCCTTGCGTTTTAAACCTATAACGAGAAGTGTAGCGGCTAATATAAGAATTGCTCCGCCTATAATCAGCATCTCGTCAACACCACCGGATGAACCGGTTTCGGGAGCCTCAGGATCGGCGGGTTTCCCGGTATTGGGATCTGTGATTTTTCCATCGTAGTTCCCGCATATAATAAGGTCTGTCTTCGGGATAATGGTTATAGTATCGCTGGTTAATGAACCCGAAACGATGGTATAATGTTCGCCTTCCTTAGCTTTAGAATTATCAATATCAATATAAATACTCCAGTTGTCAAAATCTCCCTTGCTGGGATCAATCTTAACTGTAACCTTATTACCATCCTTAATTTCATATGCAATATCAGGTTTGAGGACACCCTCAACGCCTAAACCGCCTCGAAGAATAACCTCATGAACCGTTTCTCCAACCGGGCTTTTTACTGCAAAGGCAGAAAAAGAAAAACTAAATACCATAACAAAACAAAATAGAATTGCAAATAACTTTTTCATTATATTTACCTCCTTATAGTACAATAGTTTATACACGCATAAATATTATAACATTAACTATCAAAAAAGTAAACCCTTTTTTGTTCAATTACAGAAATACTTTGTTTTTAAAAATAACTCTTGACTTTGCCAGATGATTATAATATAATTATGAGGTCGCAGATATGCTGCTATGGCTCAGGCGGTAGAGCGCATCCTTGGTAAGGATGAGGTCGGCGGTTCAATTCCGCCTAGCAGCTCCAAAAAATCTCGTTCTTCGGAACGAGATTTTTTTATCCACCCCAAAATCAATGGTATATCATCATTCATAGCGTGTATCAAAACAGCTTTCATTAAACTCAACATTATAAAAACCGTATAAAAAATGCTTATGAATTTATTACAATTCATAAGCATTTTTTGCTGAATTTAAAAATCTATGACTGCTTGTTTTTGAGTGATTTTGTATTCTCTGTACTTTACGCCTGCGCTGTCAAACATACGCTTACTCGCTCTTGTTGAATCAGTGTCACAATACTTATCACTATAATACACAACCTCCGATATTCCTGACTGAATTATTGCTTTAGCACATTCATTACACGGAAATAGTGTTGTATAACAAATCGCATCCTTAACCGAACCGTTATGACAGTTTAGAATCGCATTAAGCTCTGCGTGGCAAACATAAAGGTACTTTGAGGAAAGACCCTCATCCCTTCCCCAAGGATATTCATCGTCACTGCAACAATGTGGCATACCGTTATACCCTACAGAAAGAATCTTATTTTCTCTGTCAACAATACATGCTCCAACCTGTGTTGAGGGATCCTTGCTTCGCATTGCCGAAAGTATGGCTATTCCCATAAAATATTCATCCCAGGAAAGATAGTCTGTTCTTTTCATCGTCGCACCCCTTAAAACTTCATAAATCTATTTTAATACATCATCAGACAATTTGCAATCTTTTTCTTTGAAAGTGGAAATTGCTGTAACGAACATTGTCATATGACTATTTTCATCTTAATTCTTCGATAATTTCAAGTATTCTTGCAGGGTATTCTACTGTGTATTCGGCGCCGTTTTCGATAAGCTCTTGCTTCTCTCTAAAGCCCCACAAGACACCTATGGGTATCGCACCTGCATTAAGTGCCGTTTGCATATCGACCCCGGAATCACCTACAAAAAGGCACTCTTTACTGCGAAAGCCTAATTTTTCCATCACAAATTTTGCACTTTTAGGATCAGGTTTTAAAGGGGTTTCATCGTTTTGCCCTATGACAAAAGAAAATTCATTTCCAAAAAGCTTTTTTACAACCATATCAGCCGTCTCTTGTCCCTTATTAGTAATAACGGCTAATTTTATTCCTTTAGCTCGCAAAGAGGCAACGAGCTCCTTTATCCCATCATAACACACGGTATCGTCCGAACAATGTTGCTTATAGTGCTGCAGATATTTATCCTTTACAGCATTGATTTGTTCGGGAGTCCTATGAGTTTGCGGAAGACTACGCTCAATCAGTTTATACACTCCGTTGCCTATAAACTGTTTGTATTGTTCTACGCTATGAGTTTTAAAGCCCTCTGCTTCAAGACAAAAATTTACGGCATTTGCCAAATCGTAAAGTGAATTAACTAATGTTCCGTCCAAATCGAACATAACTGCTTTTATCATCATTATCAACCCCACAAAAAATCCCCGAGTCGTTCTATAAAACACTCGGGGATTTTTAAATGCTTCAATTTTTCTTAAATTGCTCTGGTTACCTTACCTGAACGCAAACAACGGGTGCAGGCGTTTATACGACGAGGAGAGCCGTTTACGATAGCCTTAACCCTTTTAACATTCGGCTTCCAAGTTCTGTTGGAGCGTCTGTGTGAATGGGAAACTTTAATTCCAAAAGCAATTTCTTTGTTGCAGATATCACATTTAGCCATGGTCTGCACCTCCTTTTAGTTCAACCGAAAGAACTCGGTCACAATAGCAAAAAATATAATAACAGAAAATTGTCAATAATGCAAGTGTTTTTTTGATATTTTTCAAAAATATTAATTTTCAGCACCTCTTGGGCGAAGCATAAGTTCACGAATAACATTTGAAACCGTCTTACCCTCATACAAAACACTATAACAAGTATCTATTATTGGAAGCTCCAAACCGTATTTTTGGGAAAGTCCATGTGTCATTAAAGCTGCGTGGTATCCTTCAACCGTACCAACCTGCTCAAGTGCTACATCAATATCCTCGCCTCTACCTACCTTAAAACCAAAGCGATTATTACGACTATGTTTAGATGTGCAAGTAAC
>JAGAZW010000049.1 GCA_017939855.1 Clostridia bacterium
TCCTATTTTTTCTGCTGCCAAATCATCAGAGGTATCGTTGCCCACCATCACACACTCATCAGGATATAATCCCAGTCTTTGCGCTATACGAGAATAATATTCAGGATTGGGCTTTGCAAAGCAGGAATTTTCGTATGTAGTTAAAAACTCAAAATCATCTACATTTAGTCCTGCCCATAAAACTCTTTTTTCGGTAGCGATTGAGGGAAAAATGGGGTTTGTTGCAAGGCAAGAACGAAGCCCTTTGCTCTTTACCGTTGCTATTATATCTGCGGCTTTTGCATCATATCCGCAAACTGTCTTTATATCATCAAAATTTTGTTCATAAAACTGGTCAAACAACGTCATATCTTCATAAACTTTATCTCCAATGATTTGAGCAAACGCCCTCCAAAATACATCTGCGTTTGTTTGCTCGCCGTTGTTGTTTATCATGGCATAAATCCCACTTTTGAGCGCACTGATAAAATCATCAGGATTATAACCATAAGAAACCATTTTTTCGGTCAAGCGCTTAAAATAAGTTCTAACAAATAACGGCTGATCCATAGGAAGCAAAGTCCCATCCAAATCAAATAAAATTGCTTTTATAGACACATAGTCACCTACCAAGAATTATGATAATACATTATACCTCCAAATATTACTATTGTCAAACGATTTTATTATTCTTGACAATATACCCCCTATAGGTATACAATACAGATAAAGAAGGTGATTTGTATGAAAACTGAAAGCTATAATATCTGCGGTATGCACTGTGCCGCTTGTTCAAGTGCTGTTCAACGTGTTGTAAGTCGGCTTGAGGGTGTAAGCCAGTGTGAAGTTAATCTTATGACTGAGAAAATGATGGTTGTATATGACGAAAAAACAGTCGGTTTTGAAGATTTTCAAAGAGTTATCAATAAAGCGGGGTTTACTGTATCCGAAAACTCAAAAGAAAAGAAATTTAAAGAGAAAAATACGAGTCGCTATCCTCTTATTATTTCACTGCTTTTAAGCGGTATTATTTTATATATTTCTATGGGACAAATGTTTTTTGATTCTCTGCCTGTACCGGCCTTTGCAGATATGGAAAATAATACCATTGGATTTGCCGCAACCCAAATAATACTATGTATACCTGTTATGTTTATAGGCAGACATTTTTTTACAAACGGGTTTACATCACTTTTTAAGGGAAATCCGAATATGGATACATTAGTTGCCGTTGGAGCCTCCTTTTCCTTTTTATACAGCGTTGTCATTACATTTAATTTACCAAATAATCCTCACGGTGTTCACGAGCTTTATTTCGAATCTGTGGCTGTAGTAATTGCTCTGGTTATGCTGGGAAAACATTTTGAGCAAAAAAGCAAGGAAAAAACCGCTGATGCCATAAATAAACTCGCCTCGCTTACCCCATATATTTCCCATGTTATCACGGGCGACAAAATAATCGATACCCCCACCGAATTTTTAAAAGTGGATGATATCCTGCTTATAAAGCCCGGAGAGAGAATCCCCACTGATGGCATTGTCATCTCAGGTGCTACTTCGACAGACGAATCTATGTTAACAGGAGAAAGTCTTCCGGTAGAAAAGCACGAGGGTGATACAGTTACCGGAGGAAGCCTTAATATAAACGGTTCGATTAAAATACAGGTTCTCAAAATAGGTAAAGACACCACCCTTTCAAAGATAGTTGATTTTGTTTATGCCGCACAAGCAAAAAAAGCTCCCATTTCAAAACTCGCCGATAAAATAGCAGGAGTTTTCGTACCTGTTGTTATAACTATAGCATTAGTATCCGCAGTCATCTGGCTAATTGTCGCAAAGGACCTTAATTTTGCCGCTAAAATTTTCACAAGCGTTTTGGTTATCGCTTGTCCTTGTGCTTTAGGTCTCGCCACTCCTACCGCAGTTATGGTAGGAACAGGTCTGTCAGCTACAAAGGGCATCCTCATTAAAAACGGCGAAGCGTTGGAAATTACCTGTAAAACAAAGGTTGCTGTGTTTGATAAAACCGGTACCGTTACTGAGGGGCGCCCCTTTATAACAGATATAGTATCCGAAGCAGAAGATTTAATGATGGAGCTTGTAGCGGCTGCGGAATCAACCTCCTCTCACCCCATAGCAACTGCTGTTTTGGAATATGCAAAAGAAAAAAGGCTCAGATACCCCGAGCCCCAACAGAGCGAAAATATTGCCGGTAAGGGTATTTTATGTAGCATAGACGGTAATGAAGTTCTTGTGGGAACATCGGCTCTCTTGAATGAAAAAGGTGTTTCCACTAAACCTTATGAGAAAGTTGCTCAAAACCTTTCCTCTATGGGCAAAACCGTTATGTTTGTTGCCTTTAAGGGCAATGTTCTGGGTGTTATTGCGGTGGCGGATAAAATCAAAGAAACGGCAATCGATGCCTTTAAATCCCTTAAAAAAATGGGCATTAAAACCGTTTTGCTATCGGGTGACAACAAAAAAAGCTCCGAGCATATAGGACATATACTGGGTGCCGATGAAATATATTCAGAGATTCTCCCCAACGACAAGGCAGAAATTATATACCGCCTTAAAGAAAAATACGCAACAGTTATGATGTGCGGCGACGGCATTAACGA
>JAGAZW010000050.1 GCA_017939855.1 Clostridia bacterium
AAGAGGCAAACCGATAATTACTGCATGGTCGGTTTCCGTCTTGCCAATACCCTAACAGATAACGGAACAGTATCAAGGGGTGTTTGTGAAATAAAAAACGGCAAACTTACCGCAATTACCGAGCGCACTAAAATCTTAGATTGCAAATACACAGAGGATGATGGAAAAACATGGACAGCTCTTCCTGAAGATACAGTAGTATCTATGAATATATGGGGGTTCAATGCAGATGTTTTCGAGCACATTTCCAAAGGCTTAATAGACTTTTTAAATGAAAAAATAAATGTACCGAAATCAGAATATTTTTTACCTCTTGTTGCATCAGATCTTATTGAGAGTGGGGAAAAGGACATAGAAGTTCTTGTAGCTGAGGATAAATGGTATGGCGTGACATATAAGGAGGATAAAGCTGCGGTTGTAAAAGCGATCGGTAAAATGATACAAAACGGTGAATACGAGGGATTTTAAGGTAGGAAAGGAATTAAATGTTTATGATAAAAAAAACAATTTGTTTAATGATGTGCTTTTTCTTGTTCTTTGTTTTTGTTGGATGCAATAAAAACGAAGTAACCGCAGGCGATATTATTAAGGTTCCTGTAGAGTTAACGAAAAATCCCGGTATGGTGGCAGCAAGTTTTGAGATCGAATACGATACAGATGCTTTTCAATTTTTGGGGAAAAATGACGGTGACGTTTTGGGTGATGTTACAGTAAATCAGTCAAAAGGAAAAATAAGTGCGGTTTTGGTCGAAAAAGATTTTTCCTCTATGAAAGACAATACCGATACTGGAACACTCTTTACGATTAAATTTAAGGTGAGAGCAGGCGCTAAACCTGGGGAATATAAATTTAAAATTACAAATTATCAGTTTATAAATATAAATGAACAGGAAGTAAAAGCGGTGGTAAATATACCGCAAATCACCATTAAGTAATTTTGTAATCAAAGAGGACAAAGGTTCTCTATAAAAAAGGGGTAGATAATATGCAAAAATTGTTCAAGCTCTCCGAGAGGGGAACAAACGTGCGTACCGAGGTAATAGCCGGTATCACAACATTCATGGCAATGGCGTACATCCTTATGGTAAATCCGGGTATGTTTGCAGATCTTGGAATTCCATTTGGTGCAAACTATATTGCCACAGCGATTTCTGCCGTTATAGGCACAGTTCTTATTGGTCTTTTGGCAAATCTTCCTTTAGCACAGGCATCGGGAATGGGTCTTAATGCATTTTTCGTTTATACCGTTTGCTTTGGACTCGGTTTCAGTTTTTCAAATGCGTTGTTATTTGTTTTGGCCGACGGAGTAATCTTTGTTCTGTTAACCATTACCGGTCTTCGCCGTTTGATTTTCGATGCAATTCCTACAGCGCTTAAAAAAGCGATTCCGGTTGGCATAGGTCTTTTTATTGCATTTTTGGGTCTTCAAAACTCAGGTATCGTTATAAAAAGCACCTCTACTGGTGTTGACCTTGCTTCCTTTAATGTTTTGGGTGATGCAACATTTAAGTCTATTTATCCTATGCTTATAACAGTTTTGGCTGTTATTTTCATAGCAGTACTTTCAAAGCTTAAGGTTAAAGGTGCAATATTCTATAGTATTATCGGCGCTGCCGTTGTTTATTATGGTATAGGTGCGATAATTGAAGGTGGTTTCGGATGGATAGACCTTCCTTCACTCAATCCTTTAAATGCTTTTGAAGATTTTGTTGATACGAGCTTCGGTAAGGTATTCACAGATGGCTTTAATTTTGACGCTTATCTTGCTGTCAAAGGTCATAGTGTGAGTGGTCTGATTATTGCATTTGTAACAACAGCACTTGCTTTTTGTATGGTTGATATGTTTGATACAATGGGAACCCTTTATGGAGCTTGTCGTGGCGGTAACCTTCTTATCAAAAACGAAAAAGGTGAGGATGAAATTCCAAACATGAATAAAGCAATGTTGGCGGATGCTATCGCTACCTGTACCGGTGCTGCTTGTGGTACTTCTACCGTTACAACCTTTGTTGAATCTTCTGCCGGTGTTGCCGTTGGCGGTAGAACAGGACTTGCTGCTTTGGTTACGGCAGGAATGTTTGCAATTTCCTTATTTTTTGCTCCTATTGCTGCCCTGATACCTGCTTGTGCATATTCAGCAGCTCTTGTTTATGTAGGTATACTTATGATGGGATCTGTTAAGGACATTGAGTGGAGTGACCCTGCAGTTGCCCTTCCTGCGTTCTTAACACTTGCTATGATGCCTTTTACCTACAATATTTCTTACGGTATCGCATTTGGTCTTATTTCTTATTTATTTATCAAACTGTTTACGGGAAAAATTAAGGAAATCAATATTGGTACTTGGGTTATAACAATTCTTTTTGCTGCAATGTTCTTCTTGACCCACTAGATTAAACAATTTTTAACCCCGGTGTCTTAAAAAGACACCGGGGTGTTCTTTTTTATTCCACCTTTTGCATAAACATATAATTATAGGAATTATATCGTGGAAGGCGGCTAAAAAAATGAAAGACTATTATCCCGAAGGTATGATAAGTGTGAGCGTGGAAAATCGAAAGAACCTGGCAAATGTTTCTTCGTTTATTCAGGCAATGCAAAACGGCACTATAATGGAAGCAAATGTAATTATGTGCGATATGTCACATAATATGACGGTTGATTTAGGGTGTATGAAGGGTATAATACCGAGAAATGAAGGGGCTATCGGAATTGCGGAAGGCTCTACAAGAGATATTGCACTCATATCAAGAGTAGGAAGACCGGTATGCTTTATAGCTGAGGAAATAAAAAACGATGCTAGCGGAAATCCTTATGCTATTCTTTCCCGACGAAAAGCACAGGAAATTTGTCTTAAATATATTTTTGACAATTTAACTGCGGGTGATATTATTGAAGTGAAAATCACACATCTTGAGAGCTTTGGAGCTTTTTGTGATATAGGTTGCGGAAACATAGCCTTGTTGCCAATAGATTCTATATCGGTATCACGTATTTCGCATCCAAAAGACAGGTTGCGTGTAGGTGAGACGATTCGTGCCGTCATAAGCAGTATAGGTGCTGACGGCAGAATAACCTTGTCGCATAAAGAACTATTGGGCACATGGGAGGAAAACTGTGCCGCATTTTGTCAAGGACAGACGGTATCGGGAATTGTAAGAAGCATAGAGGAATACGGAATTTTCGTAGAACTAAGACCTAATCTTGCAGGTCTTGCAGAACCAAAAGAGGATGTAAAGGTAGGGGACAGGGCGAGTGTTTACATAAAAAGCATTATTCCGGAGAAAATGAAAATCAAACTTATCATAATAGATAATTTTGAAAGTGACATAAAGGATGAAACTAGATATTATTATGAGGGAGACAGAATAGACTCGTGGATTTATTCTCCTGAAAGTTCAAGAAAGATTATTGAAACGGTTTTTAACTAAAAACATTATTGATTTTATTTAAAAAGGGAGGTATAATAACCTTCGGTGATTAAAAATGAATGAAAAAACAAATTGTAGTGGAAATTGTTCGTCTTGTTCGAGCAATTGTTCATCAAGGGAAAAACAAAGCTTTATTGAGCCAACAGGAGAATTTAATAACATAAAAAATGTTATTGCGGTGGTAAGCGGCAAAGGCGGAGTAGGTAAATCTATGGTGACCTCAATACTTGCCGTTATGATGCAAAGAAAGGGATATAAGGTTGGTATTCTGGATGCGGATATCACAGGTCCTTCTATTCCAAAATCCTTCGGAATCATAAATAATGCTATGCAAAACGAAGTAGGAATACTTCCGGCTGAAACTAAAACCGGAATAAAGATTATTTCTATAAATATGATGCTTAAAGACCATGAGGCACCGGTAGTTTGGAGAGGACCTGTTATTGCGGGGGCTGTAAAACAGTTTTGGCAGGATGTTGTATGGGGAGATCTTGATTATCTGTTTATCGACTGCCCTCCCGGTACAGGTGACGTACCGCTTACGGTATTTCAAACTATTCCTTTAAAGGGTGCTGTTATTGTTACTTCGCCTCAGGATCTGGTTTCTTTAATTGTTAAAAAAGCGTATAATATGGCTAGTATGATGGAAATTCCCGTGCTCGGTATGGTCGAGAATATGAGTTATGTAAAATGTCCCGACTGCGGTAAGGAATTCAGGGTGTTCGGGTCAGGAAGTGAGGATGTCGCAACCGAGTGTGGCACAGAACTGCTTGGCAGAATGCCGATTGATGTTTCCTTAGCCCAAATGGTCGACAACGGTTCAATAGAGCATTTTAAGGGAGATTTTCTGGACAAAGCTATAGATAAATTGGAGAAGCTTAAGTAATGAGAATGAGAAAAAAGAAGCATCTTGAAGAAAGACTTTCGGATGTTTCAGAATATTTTTATATAAGTACAAGCGACGACAGAAATTTTAATACCGCAATAAACGATAAGGACTATCTTGACCTTGAAAAATGGTTTGGCAAAGAAAGACCTTTGTATCTTGAGGTCGGCTGTGGGAAGGGTAAATTTGCAGTAGAATTTGCAAAAACACACCCTGAAATAAACCTTTTGGCAGTAGAAAAGGACCCTAACGTTATAGTTCTTGCTTGTGAAGCAGCAAAAAGGGAAAATCTTTCAAATCTACGTTTTTTAAAGTGTTCAGCAGAATATCTTGAGCGTCACATAAAGGCCGAAGCGGTGCAGCGCATATTTCTTAACTTTTCTTGTCCGTATCCTAAAAAGAAATATGCTTCGCATCGCCTGACTAATCATACATTTTTGTCAATTTATAAGCGGCTTATGGCACCCAATGCCGAAATTCATCAGAAAACCGACAATATGCACTTTTTTGAATTTTCCATAGAGCAGTTTTCCGGGAATGGCTTTGCGCTTAAAAATGTTACCTTAGATTTACATAACAGTGATTTCGAGGGAAATATAATAACCGAATACGAAAGCCGATTTTTAGCGCTCGGTCAGCCTATTTACAGACTCGAAGCATATATAAAATGACAATAAAAATTCCTTAAAGCTATTTTGCTTTAAGGAATTTTTTGCCCCTAAACGATAAATTTTTCCGAGGGCAGTTTATTGAAAACCGAGAGCTTGAAGTGGGGATACAGTTATTCCGTCTTTCAAGACCTCAAAATGAAGATGGGTATTGTCTGCACATTCGCTTGGTACAGTACCAATAGTACCCAAAGCATCGCCTGTATTAACGGTTTGCCCGGATTTTACCTCAACATTACCCATGCCGCAGTATTTAGCAGTAATGCCGTTTCCATGATCTATAGTAATAGTTTTGCCTAGCAGAGCGTTGTCTGTAACATCTGTAACGGTGCCGGAAGCCACGGCAGATATTTGGGTATTTTTCTCACATTCAATATCTATGCCTAAATGAAGTCTCATATCCGAATAGGTTGCGGAATACTGTAAAGCGCTATCGTTATGGTCCTTTACCACAACACCCTTGACGGGCATAATAAATGTCTGTTTTGGCGCAGTGCCTTCTGCTTCAGATTCTGTTTCATCCTCATACGGAACATCCTGTGTTTCCTGACCGGTGATTTCGGTATCGGGAAAAGGATTAGGTGTAGTGTCATCATTTTTATTATATGATGAATAGGAACTGTTTTTGTTTGTCCCGCTTTTATTTTCAGAAATTTTAGTATCAGTTTTAGTTTTAGCAACTGCAAACCATGCGATAGCACCGATTATAATAAGACAGCAGGCAATAATTGCATAAAGCCCCGTAAGACCTATCGACTTTGGGAACTTGGATGTTTCTCTATATTTCATAATTTTTCTCCCTTTAAACTTTTCTGTAAAGAGTATTAACAAAATTGTTTGAATTTATTCTTAATATGTTTAAAAACAGTTCACCAAATACGCAAAACTTTTTGATAACATAATATCGGCAGCTAAAAGAAAGCCGCAATCTTTAGCTGCAAGTCTTCATTTTATGAAGACTCTCTCCTCAAACCCCTTAAAATGAGAACGGACTGCACAATATGTGCGGTCTGTTTTCATTTGTTTATTGATAAAATTTTTGAAATGTGTTATATTTTATAAGGTGATTTTACAGCTTCTAATTTTTCTGATAAGGATGAAGGTCGTTGAGTAAGAAGATTTATGATACATTTATAATAGGCGGCGGAGCATCAGGACTTTGCACAGCGGTCAGATTAAAGCAGATAGACTGCAATATAAGTGTTGCCGTTGCAGAACAACTTCAAAGGGTAGGAAAAAAACTAATAACTACCGGTAACGGAAGATGTAATATAACCAATAAAGATATCAGTATTTCACGCTTTCACAGTGAAAATCCGCAATTTGTTCAAAGTGTTATTGAAAAATATGATAATTCGCATATAGAATCTTTTTTTGCTGATTTGGGAATTGTTATAACCTACGATGAAACGGGCAGGGCATACCCTTATTCTTTACAGGCGTCATCTGTAGTTGATGCTTTGCGTTTGGCGGCAGACGATAAGGGTGTTGAAACCTTGCTTGAAACCAAGGTTTTATCGATAGAAAAGAAAAAAGGTATTTATGAAATATCCACCTCAAATGGTACATTTTCAGCTAAAACTCTTGTAGTTGCTGCTGGTCTTTATTCAGGAGGAATTAAGTTGGGCAGTGATGGCAGTATATATAAGATGATGTCCTCACTGGGTTATAAAACCGTTAAGACGACACCCGCTATTGTTCAGCTAAGAACCATAGGAGATATAGCTAAAAGCCTTAAAGGAATCAAGGTAAATGCAACAGTGGCTCTTTTGATAGGTGGCAAGACAGTGCGAAGCGACTTTGGTGAGGTCCTGTTTTGCGATTACGGTCTATCGGGACCTGCTGTTATGCAGATATCCCGTGAGGCAGAGCGTAAAGCTGGTGCCAAAACAGTAACGCTTGACCTTATGCCGGAGTATAGTTTTTCAGATATAGTGGAATTACTAAAATTTAGAGCTTCGGTTTTAAAAGGCAGAAAATTAGAAGATTTCTTAAGCGGTATGCTCAATAAACGTGTAGGTCAAACGGTTTTGAAGCTAATAGGTAAAAAATTAAGTGACACAGTAGATAGTCTTAATTCTTCAGATCTTAAAAAAGCGGCATCGGTTATAAAAGGAATGTCTTTTGAAACAGTGGGTAGTAGGGGCTTTGAAAATTCACAAGTCACTGCAGGAGGCATTGATACAAACGAGTTTGATAGTGGAAATATGATGTCAAAACGTGACGCCGGACTTTTTGCCGTTGGAGAAATATTGGACGTAGACGGCGATTGCGGCGGCTTTAACTTGCATTGGGCATGGTCGAGCTCTCTTTGTGCCGCAGAGGGAATAGCTGAATATTTAGGGTTAGAATTATGTTAATTATAAATAATGTGAAGGTTCACCTTGATGCAGATTTTGAAAAACTTTTGGATATTGTAGCCAAAAAAATACAGATACCCAAAAACGAAATTTTAGAAATTCAACTTTATCGTAAATCTGTAGACGCAAGAAAAAAGAATGATGTCAACTTTTGTTGCTCAGTTATTTTAAAGGCCAGATGTGAAGAGAAGATACTGAAAAAATGCAAGGATGCGAGTGTGTTTAGTCAATATAAATATTTTTGGAAAAAGGCTGATAGAACACCCCCACTTCGCCCCGTTATAGTAGGTTTCGGTCCGGCGGGTATTTTTGCAGCTTTAACACTCTCACGAGCAGGTCTTTGTCCGCTTGTCTTGGAGCGAGGTGAAGATGTCGATACCAGAAGCTGTGATGTCGAAAATTTCTTTGAGACAGGGCTTCTTAAAGAGGAATCAAATGTCCAATTCGGTGAGGGAGGAGCCGGAACCTTTTCAGACGGAAAATTGAATACAGGGATTAAGGATCCACGTTGTAGAGTGGTGCTTGAAACCTTTGTGGAGTTCGGAGCCGATAAGGATATACTAACAGACTCAAAACCTCATATAGGAACCGATGTGCTAAAGGGCGTTGTAAAAAATATCCGCAAAGAAATTATTAGATTAGGCGGCGAAGTAAAGTTCGGCGCAAAACTAGAGGACATTAATATTTTTGAAAACAGGGTTTCGGGAATTACCGTAAACGGAGAAAAAATCAACTGCGATACGCTGCTGCTTTGTATAGGTCACTCAGCCAGGGATACCTTTAAAATGCTCAAAAATAAAGGCCTTTGTATGATAAGAAAGCCCTTTGCTATGGGGGTAAGAATAGAACATAAACAGGCAGATATAAACCGGGCTCTTTATGGTGATTTTGCGCAACATAAGTCTTTGGGTGCCGCTGACTATAAATTAGCAGTACATCTTGAAAACGGCAGAGGCGTCTATACTTTTTGTATGTGTCCCGGAGGCGAAGTTATAAATGCTTCAAGTGAAGCGGGTGCAATTGCGGTAAATGGTATGAGCAATAGCCGCCGAGATGGTATAAACGCCAATAGTGCAGTACTGGTGGGGATAAATCCCGAAGATATTGATGGTGACGATGTTCTTGCAGGCTGTGAGCTGCAACGCCGAATAGAACAAAGCGCCTATAATTTAGATATGGGCGCTGTACCTATAACTACCGTAGGTCACTTCGTTTTCGGCAAAGAGAACGCTTTAGGAAGAATTTTACCAACAGTTCGTCCCAAAACGGTATTTTGCAATCTAGAGGAGATATATCCTGCTTTTATAACCGAAAGCTTAAAAGAGGGTATTAAACGTTTCAACAAAAAAATTGAAGGATTTGCCGATTTCGATGCAGTTATAACCGCACCCGAAACTCGCAGCTCTTGCCCTGTCAGAATTTTAAGAGGCGAAAATGGACAGTCTAAAAGTCACAATGGAATTTATCCTTGCGGTGAGGGTGCAGGCTATGCAGGTGGCATAATGTCGGCGGCGGTTGACGGGATACATCAGGCAGAAAAAATTATTGAGACTTTAAATCAGATGTAATAAGCCGAGTCAATATGACTTAAATGAATTTTAATCGGGGATAAGGGATCCTGCAGCAATTCTTTTATATCCTCTCTTTTGTTTTCTTTTTCTTGTGTATTTTTTGAAGGTATGCAAACGGCATTTAAGTTGTCTCTTTCAATTCTGAAATAGTTTGCGTTCAGCTTATCAATGAGTTTTGAAAGATACCCTTCAATTTTCTTTCCAAAAAAAATTATTCGTATTTCTCTTTCGTTTATAGTGATGTATATATATTTCTCAGCACTCATTAGAGTGTGGGCTGCCGTTTCAATAAGAAATACGCCCAGAAGCCGTCTGTCAATATTTTTTCTGCCTACACCGCTAATTTTTGCACTCAATAAAATTTCCCGTTTTATCAGCTCAACGTTGACCGCAGCTAAAATACATCTGCAAAAATATGATATATCGGTGACTTGCGGAAAACTTTCATTGATATAAAGACTCAACAAATTTATTTTCCGGATATTTTTCAGTGTGTTTTTATTAATTCCTGCCACTAAAATTCTTTTTTGCAGATACTTGCGCAAACAGCTTAAATATTTTTCTTCATTTTTGGGTAAAAATTGCACATTTATCATTCTCCTTATTAATGGTATTATGCCAATATAGCTGAAAAATAAAAAATCGTTAAAATATAAACAAATACTACTTGAAAAATTACGGAAAATGGGGTAAAATATAAAACAGTAAAAAATTAGGAGGTTATTTTCCAATGGTTAAAGTTGCTATTAACGGATTCGGCCGTATAGGTCGTCTCGCATTTCGTCAGATGTTTGGTGCTGAAGGCTACGATGTAGTGGCTATCAACGACCTTACAAAACCCTCTATGCTGGCGAATCTTCTTAAATATGATACTGCACAGGGTGGATACTGCGGTTTCATAGGCGAAAATCTTCACACTGTTTCTGCTGATGATGAGGCAGGTACCATTACAGTTGATGGTAAGACCCTCAAAATCTATGCTGAAAAGGACGCTAAGGATCTTCCTTGGGGTGAAATCGGTGTAGATGTAGTACTTGAATGTACAGGCTTCTACTGCTCAAAAGACAAGTCTCAGGCACACATTGATGCAGGTGCTAAGAAGGTAGTTATCTCTGCTCCGGCAGGAAACGACCTTCCTACTATAGTTTACAGTGTAAACGAGAATGTTCTCACTGCAGACGATAAGATTATTTCAGCGGCTTCTTGTACAACTAACTGTCTTGCTCCTATGGCAAAGGCACTTAACGACTATGCTGCTATTCAAAGCGGTATTATGAGCACAATCCATGCTTATACCGGCGACCAGATGATTCTTGACGGTCCTCATAGAAAGGGTGACCTTCGTCGTGCACGTGCAGGCGCTGCTAACATCGTTCCTAACTCTACAGGTGCTGCAAAGGCTATCGGTCTTGTAATCCCTGAGCTCAATGGTAAGCTTATCGGTTCTGCTCAGCGTGTTCCGGTTGCAACCGGTTCTACTACTATTCTTACTGCAGTTGTTAAAGGTAAGGATGTAACTAAGGAAGGCATTAACGCAGCAATGAAGGCTGCAGCTTCCGATTCTTTCGGCTATAATGAGGATCAGATTGTTTCGTCCGATGTTATAGGTATGCGTTATGGCTCCCTTTTCGATGCAACACAGACAATGGTTGCAAAGATTGCAGACGATCTTTATGAAGTACAGGTTGTTTCATGGTATGATAATGAAAACAGCTACACCAGTCAGATGGTTCGTACAATTAAGTATTTTGCTGAAATCTAATTAATAGTTGAGATTTAAAAGTCCGCTTTGTTTATTGCAAAGCGGACCTTCTTTTTTGTTTAGTAATCGTATCTGTTTTGCGAATTAAATTTTGTCTTGTCTGCAGTATAATAAATGAGCGAATTTCTGCATAAAATATTATCGGTGATAGATATGATAATAAAGTTTAATTTAAAAAAGTTTGTTGTGTCGTTGGCGATTCCTTGGCTTGTCGGTGCATTTTCTTCGCTTATAACAATGGGGGACCGACAAATATATAATGAAGTTACTACCCCACCTCTTTCACCGCCGTCTTGGCTGTTTCCTGTTGTATGGGGAATACTTTATACCCTAATGGGAATATCTCTGTACCTTGTTTGGAATAAATATGAGATGTATCCGGATAAGAAAAAAGCGTATCTGCTCTTTTCACTTCAGCTTTTTCTTAATTTTTTATGGTCACCGGTGTTTTTTACAGCCCGGAATTTTCTTTTGGCATT
>JAGAZW010000051.1 GCA_017939855.1 Clostridia bacterium
ATTCTCGAAGCATTTGAAGCGGGTGTTCATCATGACGATGTTCATAAAATAAAGATGTCAATAGGTACCGAAGCCATTCCTTACATACGAAAGGATAATACCGATCGTAACCGCACTTCACCCTTCGCATTTACAGGTAACAAATTTGAGTTTAGGATGCTCGGCTCTGCTTCTTCTATTTCTGATACTAACGTTATGATCAACACCATTGTTGCAGAATCTTTCCGTATTTTTGCTGACAGACTAGAAAATGCTAAAGATTTCAAAACAGAAGCTACCGCTATTATCAAAGAAACTGTCAGAGAACATAAACGTATAATCTTTAACGGCGACGGATATTCGCAAAGTTGGCAAGAACAGGCAGCTAAAAGAGGTCTTTTAAATCTTCGCAGCACTGTTGACGCTATACCATATTTAAGAAGCAAGGAAAACGTATCTTTATTTGAACGTCACGGTGTATTGAACAGGGTTGAGATTAACTGCAGAGCTGACATTACTTTGGAGAATTATAACAAAATTTTGCATATAGAAGCTCTTACCCTTCTTGAAATGGCCAAGAGAGATGTTATTCCGTCAATTTTAAAATATGTTGCGAATCTTTGCGGTACGGTTAAGTCCAAAAAAGAAATATTTTGCGATATAAACTGTGAAGCCGAGGAGTCAAACATCAAAGAACTCTCAGAAATCAGCACAAGGCTACAAAAACTTGTAAATGAGTTGGAAAGCACCGTAGATAAAGCTCAAAAGACAACCGGGCTTTTTGAAACTGCAAAACTCTATCATGAAAAAGTCCTTTTCATTATGAACAGTGTTCGCCAAGCTGCCGATTACGCCGAAACACTTGTAGCAAGAGAATTTTGGCCATATCCTACCTACGGAGATCTTTTGTTCAAAATTTAAACAAGTATAAGATAAAGCTGCTATTGCCCATTTTAAGCAACAGCAGCTTTTATATTTTAAAGGCAAACTGTATATTTACCCTGCGGTATTTGAACCAATTATAACTGTAAGAGTTAATGTTCTGCCTGCACGATATACAGTCACAGATATGCTGTCGCCGGGCTCACATTTTTTTACTAAATCGACAAGATCGCTGTATTTCTCAACGCCTTCGCCATTAAACTTGGTTATAATATCATTACGGCGAATACCCGCTTTTTCGGCAGGACTGTCACCTGCAACACTATATACCACAGCACCTACGGGATAACCGTATCTCTCTAATACTTCCGGAGTATATCTTTCGTTAATTGAAATTCCAAGATATGGCTCTGCCTTATCCTTATTTTTGATTATATCATCACACACATCTACAACAGTGTTTACAGGGATTGCAAAGCCCATACCTTCAAATTCTTCGGCAACAATCTTTGAGCTGTTTATTCCGATAAGCTTACCGGTTGAATCGAGCAATGCACCACCGGAATTTCCGGGGTTTATCGCAGCATCAGTCTGAATAAGACCTATTTCGGAATCAGAGGAAACCTGTCGATTAAGACCGCTTATAATACC
>JAGAZW010000052.1 GCA_017939855.1 Clostridia bacterium
GAGATAGGAATAAAGCTTACTGTCTTCAATATTTAAGCAATAGTCGCTCCAGGATTGATAACCAATCGGTCCGTTGACCTGAAAAATGGTAGGTGCAGAGGATTTTGAAATTTCGGATTTAAGTGTCTGTTCATAGGTATTTGCCGCAGCGGTTACCACCTTTACTTTAATGCCGGTTTCCTCTTCGTAAACCCTTGCAATTTCTTCGTATACTGCAGCAGATTCGGGTTTGAAATTCAGAAAATAAATTAAGGAATCTTTGCTTCGATTACAAGCTGCCAAAGATATAGAAAGTAATAGCATACAAGCTGTGGTGATTAAAGAAATTAATCGTTTTTTCATTTTTTATACCTCCAAAATGATTTCATTAAATATCATTTCTCAAATATTCGAAAAAATACTAAAATTTGTTCTTGACTTTAATAGATAAATGTGGTATAGTTATTTGGCGCTGAAAAAATGCTGGTGTAGCTCAGTTGGTAGAGCAGCTGATTTGTAATCAGCAGGTCGGGGGTTCAAGTCCGTCCACCAGCTCCATTTTATAATTGGATACGCATAGAAAACAATATGGGAGAGTTCCCGAGTGGCCAAAGGGGACAGACTGTAAATCTGCTGCTTTCAGCTTCGGTGGTTCGAATCCACCCTCTCCCACCAGAAAAAACGACTTGTTTCGACAAGTCGTTTTTTCAATGAAATTCGCCTTACGGCGAGTGAAATATGCTACCGCATATGAAATAACTTCATTATGAAATATTTGCTACGCAAATGTTAAGAGGCGAATTTTATTTCATATTTTCCGCAAGGAAAATATTTCATTTAAAATATGTAGTGGTTCGAGCACATAGATAAAGTATTAAAGTAACTTCTAATTCGTACAACCTTTTCAAAGTCAAAAAATCCGAACATTGTCATCAATGGTGACACGTTCGGATTTTTTGTCATTATATAAAAATAAAAAAATGCGAATTGTGATTTATATGCTTGATTTTAAATTTATTGTCGAAACAACTTGAATTTTCCACTAACTCCCATTATAATGTATTTTATAATATGTATTATGGGGTGTTTTGATGAAAAAAATATTTTTACATACAGTAACCAAGTCTATAGTTTTTTTGATTTTGCCTTTAGCGTATACAACGATGTTTTCTTTGGCTATATCTGGTATTATAGCTGAGTCAACTAAAAATGATTTGTTGGTATGGTCTTTTGTTACACTCTTATCACACATAGTTTTCTTGGTTGTTTATGGTGTTATCGATGAACGACAGAAAAAACAATTAGAAAATTTAGAGCGAACCATAGAGAAAGCACCTAAGGAATTAAATAATATGGGTGCCTTGTTGCATACATTTAATAAAGTTATATTAGATAACGCAAATAAGTTGTATGGTATGGTGCAAAACAAAAAAGGTCATAGCGATATCGTAAATTGGGATTGGATGCAGTCTCGAGGAGATGATATATGCGATGCTATTTATAATTTTATTAAGAAAATCGCAGAAAACGGGAGCAACTTTTCTGTTAGTATGATGTTTAAAAAAGTTAAAAATGGTGTCCAAGGATACACAATGATGTCAAGAAGCTCAAACAATGCGAGTCATACTCCTAAGGCCTATAGGAATTTTGTGCCTGAAACAGAGGTTGTAAATTCATATTACAAAAAAGTTTTTGATGAAAACCCATCTCGACCTAAAATACTTTTGAATAAAAAGGAAATCCAAGAAAACTTTGTCGATATTAATGGTATAGACTACTCTCAATATATTGCATTGCCTATTTCTTGCAAAGGAAAAATAATTGGTCTCATACAAATTGTTGCATATGATGGGAGCATTGTGGCAAACACAAAATCCGAGTTGCTTCGCTTGTGTGACGATTACTTCGCTATAGCACAAAGCACAATACTTTTATCCGATAAAAGTGAAAATATACAACAAATTTTATGAGGATTAATATGAATTACATTGATGATTTAAAAAAGAAAAACATAACATTCCATATTTTTAAAGAAGCTGATGCCCTTTCTATTATTCAAGAAAAGTATTCATATTATAAGTTATTAAGTTATGCCTGTCTTTTCGAAAAATATAGAACTGGAGAGAGACAAGGGTTATTTGTCAACTTGGACTTTTCGCAATTATACTATTTAGCAGAAATAGACACACATTTAAGCGGTATATTGATGTGTATGTGCTTAGAAATTGAAGAGAGGCTAAAGACTAAACTTATTTTTGATGCAGAAAGCATTTGTGACACAAACTGTTTATTAAGTGAATATTATGATAGTGATCGTGAATATTTGGAATCTACTTATATTCCTGATAATAACGATTCTATAAAATGCAAAAAAATATTTGACATCGCAACTCAAATGACTTTTAATGAATTTTTAGATGTGGCCCAATTTGGAACGATAGAAAGATTAATTCATTATTTTTATAAGAAATATGCTAAGTTTATTTATGGCTCGGATTTTGCTTCCTTTGAAACACGCCTATCTTCTGTTAGGAGAATTCGTAATATTGTTGCACACAATAATTCTATATTAAATAAACTTACTATTAAAACCGATTATCAAGATTTTAAAATGTTATCGTTTCTTGGGAACAGAGGAATTAAGAATCGAACTTTACAAACCAATATGTCAAAATTTATAATAAGTGATTTGTGTGGATTTTTAGATATGTATTTTGATTTGGTAAATAGCGAGGATTTACTGAAAATTTTAGATAATTTTAATAGTGATTATTGCGAAAATTATAAAGAAAGTTTTGCTACTAATGATCTACTGAAAACATCATATAACTTTATTAAGAGTGTTTTAATAATTTATTTTAATAAATATAAAAAAAATTCTTGACAAATGTGTTTGTTTATGGTATTATATTTAAGTCGTGTGAGGTAAAAACTGAAAGTTTTTGAGAGACTAGTGCCTGCATTAGTCTCTTTTTTTATTGAGTAGCAAAGGGCAGAGAGGTTTCTTCTCTGCCCTTGTGTGCGTTTTAAGCCGTTTTATCGGCGGTCCGTGCCTTTAAAACGACTTGTTCGGTCTTCCACTCCTCATATTTTTTCGGCCTTCTTCACTCTCAAAGAAGGCTTGAATTTGCGGAAGAAAGTGCCTTGCTAGTATTTCTAATTCATGTTTTGGTATTCGTATAATGCTAATATCATCAATAAATACTATTAAATCAAAACAATAAAATTAGCACCCTTTTCCAAATGGAAGAGGGTGTTTTGTTTATTTTACTTCACTATTTTCTATTGCATAATCAAGCAAGACATTTATGAGTTCATTTCTTGAACGGTTTGTTTCATTTGCTAACTTATCGAGATTAGCAACCGTTTCATCCTTTATTCTAATGGAAAAGGTTTTATATCCGTCTTCACCTTTTAAAGATTTCTTATTTATGATGAGTTTTTCTTTCATTAAAATCACCTCA
>JAGAZW010000053.1 GCA_017939855.1 Clostridia bacterium
CACTCGGCATCTCACTGCCCTGCTTTAGCTCCTTATACGGCTTTGTTTTTGCTAAAGAAGCCTTTTCGTTATCGCCGCCAGAACAACCGGTAAACAGGGATATTATAATTACAAAACTTAAAAGAATACTAAGCGGTCTTAACACTTTTTTCATTATATATCCCCCTTACCTATATCTGATTTCAATAAATATTGTACTTAACCAGGTGAGTACCTGTTGAACGAGCATAAACACGAGGAAAAGCAGGAAAACAATAATTATCATTCCGATTACACTGAAAATCGCTGTGCCGATAAATTTTCCAAACTCATAATCGTGAACACGCATAATTCCGATTATCAGCATAAACAATGAATAAACAGTGCATGCTGTAAGCAGGATTCCTAAAAATGCTCCTTCATCCGGAACCAGTATATGTGTTAATACAAGATTGCACAAACGAGCGGCGATTATCGGGATTAAGCTATAGCATGTAACGATATATATTTCCCTTAACTTTCCTATACCGCTTGCCAGAGTACACACAAGCCAGTTTGACAACGACCAAAGTAAAACCAAACCAACCGTACTTAAAAGTACATATACTGCGTTATAATTTTCGCTATCGAAAACAGTAAAGGCAAATCCTCCTGCGGTATCGTTGAGAACCGTAATCACGTAAAACAATACGAGTAATACGGTTGCAATAATCAAAGAGCCTTCGCCCTTTTCTTTCAGGAGTCTGAATGCCTCAACCGGATGCGACACACTTGAAAGAGCCGTTTTTAGTTTTGTGTTTTTAATCAAAACAATTTTCTTTTTATGCTTAAAGTAAATAAGTAATGCAATTGCCACTATTAAAACAACCAATACAGCAGCTATAAGGTAAAAGTTTTCCTCAATAAGCTCGGTACGTCTTAACCCAAAAGCTTTTGCATAGGTATCACGGTCAACACCAAGACGTGCGTATTCCATTGCTTTAATATTATCGCCCGTATCATAGTAGGCTTTGGCAATACCTCTGTAGGCTAACTGACAGTTAGAATCCTCTGTTATAACCGCTTCCCAATTCTTAAGAGATGCGGCAAAATCGCCCGATAATGTAATTTTCTGTGCGTCGGCAACATTTTTACCGAATTTAGTCATTCCAAAAACAGTAAGTGTGTTCTTTTTAGCATCTGTTACTAAAACATCGCCGTTATTAACTGATATTGCTGAAGGAAGTGAAAATGTACCCTTTTGTTCGCTGATACCTGCACTTCCGCCAAATACAGAAAACAAATTGCTCTTGCTGTCATACCAAAAAATTCTGCCGTAGGTGGTATCCAGTACATAAACAAAACCGTCTTTATCAACATCAATATTATTAAGACTCTGTGAAAGGGTTGCGAACAGATATGTACCCACCTTGCTGTCTGCAAAGTTTTTGTCTCCTCCGCCTAATACATCCTTACCGCCGGGATTCAGTACGCAGATTTGTCCTGTCTCAATAAGTGATTTTCCGCCTTTACCGGTTGTGGTGTATATGAAATCATCAGGTCCTACCACAATATCAGTAAACGCAAACGGAAGAGAAATTTCATCTGCCGCACGCTTAATATCATTAGATGTGAATCTATCCCAAAGTTTTTTAATCACATCGCTTGCTGTCGCTTTAACGGTATTTGCACCGAAGAAGCCTAAAAACTCCATCTTCGGAGAATAAAGAATAGCTCCGTTGTAGCTACCGTCACTTGCAATATAGGTATAGCCCTTTGAGTCAACGGCAACCTTTACAGGTCTGTATTTAAATTCAGTAGGAATAAGCTCGGATTCGGGCAGGAGCAACAATTTACTCACATTTCCCTTTTTATCCATACATACAACCCTTTGGTTTTCTGTATCAGCTATATATATAACACCTTTTTTATCTACAAAAATTCCTTGTGCATCGGTAAACTCAAGCTTTTTTCCGTTATACATAATGTTCTGCAATGTAAAAGTCAGATTATAGCTTGAATCTAAAACGAATATTTTTTAATTTCCGCTATCGAGTATATATACATTTCCATACTCATCGGTTGTAACATCGTTTAGTCGGCTGTTTTCGTCTGCGCCCAGTATTTCAGCCGAAATGATATTTTTAACCTCATACATAGGTTTTGAATAAACCGGTGTTTTTTCACTTGTGTTGTAGTCAACCCAATAGGTATAGCTCTGATAAGGCACTTCGCCTGTCTGTGCCGAGCCTGTTTCCTGCTGAACTGCAGAAACGTTAAAAGACATAGCAAACAATAGCAATATTGTAATTACAGAGGTTATAAACTTAAATCTTTTCATAGCTATCAC
>JAGAZW010000054.1 GCA_017939855.1 Clostridia bacterium
CTATAATCTGCCGCTCTCATGCCGGTATAGCCGCCAAATTGATTGACCTGATTTGCAGTAGCCTCAATCACTGCGAAGGTATCGAGCTCTTTGGCTTTTTCCAAAACTGCCTCAATAGCCCATTTGTTTGCTGTACAAGCAGAATAACAACCGGCGTGAACACCGTTCTTTTGATTTTTCACTAAATCTTTCAAATAATTCACTTTACGTTTCTCCTAAATCGTTCCTATTATTTGCCCATACAAATCCTTATTCTGTGACGCACAAGAGCCGTAACTGCCTCTTTTCCCAACACGCCGTATTTCTTTGGATCGTAGACAGAAGGATCCGAAGAAATACATGCCTTCACTGCATTGGAATATGCCACTCTGAGTTCTGTGGCATAATTCACTTTGCAGATTCCAAGAGAAATTGCCTTTATAACGTCCTCATCCGGCACACCTGACGAGCCGTGCAGTACAAGTGGGACAGCAACATTATTTCTGATCTCAGCAAGTCTTTCAAACTCAAGTTTTGGAGTTCCTTTGTAAAATCCGTGGGCAGTTCCGATGGCAACTGCTAGAGCATCAATGCCAGTTTCCTCGACGAATCGCACTGCTTCCATTGGATCTGTGCAAGTGTCCTCTTCGTTTTTTACCTCAACATCATCTTCTTTTCCGCCAAGTTTCCCAAGCTCTGCCTCAACACTTGGGCACAGCCGGTATGTCATTGCCATTTCCACGACTCTTTTTGTAAGCTGAATATTCTCATCAAGAGGAAGCTTTGAGCCATCAATCATAAGAGATGTATAGCCGTCCTTTGCAGCTTTTTCGCAAAGCTCGAAGCTATTGCCGTGATCAAGATGAATAGCCACAGGAACAGAAGCCTTTTCAGCAACAACTTTTGCCATGGCAAAGTAGAGAGAGGTGGGCGCATATTTAAGTGTAGAAGATGTTGTCTGCAAGATAACAGGAGCATTTTCTGCTTCTGCAGCGGCAACAACAGCTTGCACCATCTCCATATTTTCTACATTAAAAGCACCTATTGCATAATGACCTTTTTGAGCGTCCAAAAGAAGCTCCTTGGAACAAACAAGTGGCATAATTCGACCCTCTTCTTTTATTTCAGAATAATAAATGCATCCAAACCTTGGGGTGCATCTGGGTTGCCGCCCATATTAACGGACTTGGTAAAGGCTGTCATCTGGCAGAGGTAAATAAACGGAATGCCCCATGCGGCGAATTTTTCAATTCCGTCGATTTGAATATGTGCTGTTGCCCCGTAGATATTATCCTTGTGCTTGGATACAACCACAACCGGACCGCCATGAGACAGAACGTCTGCCACCATATCCTTTTGCAGGGAATCCTCGGCGGGATTGATTAGCATCATTGTCAAAGACTTTTTGCCGCTGATCACGATAGGGCCGTGTCTGTAGTCGAGCATGGGGAAATACCTGCCGGTCAGCATTGTGATTTCGGTAAATGCCAATGCACCTTCTTCGGCAATGCCTCGAACAGGTCCGTCCGCCAGTACGGTAACGTCTTCCCAGTCCATGGCTGCGATTTTTTCCAATGCTTCTCTGTTTTCAAGCTGGAACTTTTCGTTGGTATCGCAGGCCACCTTGATGGATGCCTTTAATGCTTCGTCCTTGGCATAGTAAGATGCTAAAAGCAAAACGGCTGCATAAAGATTTGTGACTGTACGTGTCTGGCAAACGCTGTTGTCGTAGCACCAATCTAAGGTCAAATCCAGGTTACTCATGGGCATAATGTCGTTATTATCCTTCATGGAAATGGAAATAACATCGCAGCCAAGGGTTTCCTTAATGTTCTTAACGGCCTTTACCATCTCAGAGGTTTTGCCGGAACGGGAAATCGTAACAACGATGCTGTCTTTTACTGTTTCCTTCCAGAATTCAGGGTTGATGATGTATTCGCCTGCTGCAATGGCACAAGCAGAGGTAGCCTCATAGGAAGCGAAAATAATGCTTGCGCTTTTAGAAAGCATATAGCTTGAGCCGCAACCCAAAAATGTAAATTTGCGACGGGTGTTCTTTGCGAAGAAAGCTTCTACTTCGTTTGCCTTTTCACAAAAATAGCCGTAGGTTTTTTTTAGGGCATTTGGGGTATCTAGGATTTCTTTTTCGGTCAAAAACATAATAATTTCTCCTTATTCAAAGTGTTTTATACTGAGCAACAATGCGCCCTCCATTGCAGAACGCTTTGGCGCCATCATTGTACAGTTTATTGCAGTCAAACGTTCGTTCAAGGGTGCTAAAATCAAATCTCCCGATTTGAACAACCCTCCGTAATAGGAAACAGTGATATTTCTGTTTTTCCATCCCAGTTGTTTAATAATTCCCTTTGCAGAATCGGCCAAACACTGTGCAGCTTTGACATACAGTTTTTGTGCTTCGGCATCTCCGACCAAGGCTGCTTTTTTGGCAAAAAGTTGGAAAGATGCAACCTTGTGTCTGTACGGGGCATAGGACTGTTCTACGATGTCAATAAAGTCAGTATCATTCTTCACCCCAAGCTCTTCACAGATGATTTCGTAAAGAGCACCTTTTGGTTTTCTGCCGTCTGCTTCTTGGGCAAATAAGGACATTGTTTGCTTTCCAACCCAGTAGCAAGAGCCTTCATCGCTGAAAAATTCGCTCCAACCGTTTGAGCGAGCCTCTCGTCCGTCTTCACTTCGGGCATATGCAATTGCGCCGGTGCCTGCAACAAGATGGATGCCCTCCTGGCATTCCAGCGATCCTGCCCATCCGACTACAGCATCATTAACGATGTATACGGGAATTGGAGAAAGATTTTTGCTAAGTCTTTCGGTAATCTCCGTGTCAGCACTGGGTGCTTCGCCGTAACAAGGCAAGCCTATACAACATCCTGCGCATTCGTCGAATGAAACATTTATGCTTTGTGCAATCTCTCTGACACCCTCAGTAATAAGCTCGACAACTGCATCAATGCCTATCGCTTTGTGTGAGCAACCGGACTTTTCAATGGCTTTCAGGGGAATCCCATTATTTTTTCCTATAACAATGGCAGTTTTTGTGCCACCACCATCAATACCAATATAGTATTTCAAAAGATCACCTCCACGACAACTACATTATATATCAACTTTGTGCTGGATTCAATAAGACTCTTATTTTTTGCCCACAAATTAACTTGTATTCTTTTCGCACCCGTACAACCTATGTAACTTGTATGCAAAAATACTTGAATTATTAGTTCTTTTATATTAAAATGAAGAAGAGGTGAATTGAAATGGCAAACACTCCACTTTATATGCAGATATATAAAACCATATTAACTTCAATAAAAAACGGTGAATACAAAGAAAATACGGCATTACCTTCCGAAAGAGAACTATGTGACAAATACTTTGTAAGCCGTTCTACCATTCGTCAGACAATTTCTCTTTTGAAAGAGGCGGACTTTGTTTATACCATTCAGGGGAAAGGTACATTTATAAAACCGCAGGTGTTCATTCAATCGCTTTCAAAGGTTTATTCGTTTACAGATTCTTTAAAAAGTGACAATGTGATTATTCAAAACCAAATTATAGAATACAGTAGGCAAATAGCTGATGGGGCTTTAGCGAGAATAACAGGTCATAACGATCGTTCGGTTTTTCATAAGCTAACAAGACTTCGTTCCGCAAAAGATTACCCGTTAATGTTAGAGACAACTTATCTTCCAATGGCAAGATTTATCCGCATTTCTCTTGAAACGGGTTCACTTTACGATTACCTTCGGAAAAACTACAATTTCAAGGCGGATAGAGTTAAGGAAACTCTACGACCCATCATTCCTCAGGCGAAAGAAAGGAAACTGCTGCAGCTTTCATCAAATATTCCTTGCATATTGCTAGAAAGATTCAGTTATGAGGATGATATGCTGATAGAATACACCCGTTCTATCGTCAGAGGCGACAAATACATATTTCAAGTCAACCTGTCAGATGAATGAACTTCAATAAATTACAACGCCCGGTCGATAGTATAAGCCTTAAGTCCCGGTTACATAGTCGACTATTATCGTAATTAACAAATCGCATCAGGCAGTTTACATACTGCTTGGCGCAATTGGTGTTGTAATAGAAAAACTTCTGCAGATTGCTCTACTTTAGGTGCCGGTTCCAGTACTAATCGTAGTGGAAATGAATCTTTGTGACAATATCTAAAATCATCATAATTTATGTGGAGGATATGGCTGATTTTTATCTATAAACTTGGCGTTATCTGCAGAAAAAAACCATAATTAGAATCCCCGATGTGGTCAAGAATGTGGTCAAAAGTTTCCCCTGCGCTGCGCTCGGATTCCCCCTAAAGCAAAAAAATCCTTGGAAACACTAGGTTTCCAAGGAACAATTCTGGTGGAGATGATCGGGATCGAACCGACTACCTCTTGAATGCCATTCAAGCGCTCTCCCAGGTGGGCTACACCCCCATGCATATGTATGTTATCATAGCACAGAGGGTTTTGCAAGTGTTTTTTAAATTTTTTGCCAATTCGATATATTTTTGTTGACAGTGACCCACTAAATGAGTTATAATTCCATAGTGATAGGTTATGGGAGTGTTTTAATTTATTTGCATACAGCAGATATTCGCTCTGCCTTCGTAACCGTAAAAAGAATCCTATAGAGGAGGTAAAAAAATGAAAAGAACTTATCAGCCTAAAAAGCTTCATCGTAAAAAAGAACATGGCTTCTTAAAGAGAATGGCAACTGCAAACGGCAGAAAGGTACTTGCCCGTCGTAGAGCAAAGGGCAGAAAGCAGCTTACCTATTAAAGCCACTTCCACGTGGCTTTTCCTTTTATTTATCGGTTATAATCCGGAAAATATAGGTGAAGAAATGCAGAAGATTGAAAAACTGAAAGAGAACCGTGACTTCAGACGTCTGTACTATCACGGTAAATCTTGTGTGAATCCTTATTTTGTCCTTTATTTAATGAAGGGCAGGACCAAAAAAACGAGAATTGGTATAACAGCGGGAAAGGCATTGGGTGGCGCAGTCGAGCGTAATAGAGCGAAACGTGTGATAACTGCGGCGTTCAGAAGCTTGATGGATAATATATCGCCCGGATATGATTTTGTTATAGTTGCGCGCACGAGAATACTAAAAGAAAAAAGCACTAAAATTGCTCAAATTATGGAAGGTCAGTTTAAAAATGTCGGTATTTGGTGTGAAAAAGCCGATTAGCCGCCTTTTGATAAAGGCAATAAGATTTTATCAAAAAAATATTTCTCCTGCTAAAATAGCCTGTTGCCGTTTTACACCTAGTTGTTCATCGTATGCTATACGTGCAATTGAGGTGCATGGTGCGATAAAGGGGACGCTACTTGCCCTTTGGAGAATTATAAGATGCAATCCTCTTTGTAAAGGCGGATATGATCCTGTTCCTGAGAAAAAAAGAAAATAGTTTCACCGATAGAAAGGTGCCGTTTGAATGGAAATTATTAATAAACCGCTTGGTTATGTATTGAAATTTTTTGCGGATATTTGTGGCGGAAATTTTGCTGCCGCAGTTTTGATTTTCACAATTTTTATCAATTTGATATTGATTCCGTTAAGTATTAAAAGTCAAAAGTCCACCGTTCAGCAAACAAGAATCAAGCCTAAGCTTGACGAACTTAAAAAACGCTGTGGTGACGATAAACAAAAATACAACATAGAATTGCAGAAGCTTTATCAAGAAGAGGGAGTGTCAATGTCGGGCGGTTGTCTGCCTATGATAATCCGTCTTGTTATAATGTGGTGTATTTATTCGCTTATTTTATCACCTGTGACCTATATGACAGGTGCAAATAAAAGTGATGTTAAAACCGTTGGTAAGGCTATTACTGAAAGCCTTGAGAGCCTTAAAGACAACGATTCCGATAAATATTCAGACATTGTCGACAAGCTTTCTCTTAATGAAAAGAGCAGTAATCAGCGAGAGATTGTTTTAGTAAGAGTCCTTCGTGATGATTCGGATATAATTCACGATATTATGTCCGAAAAGAAATTCTCCAAAATCGAGAAAGAGTATAATGCTGTTAAGGCAAAATATGATAAGGCTGACATTGATTTTAATTTGTTTGGTCTTGACCTTACGGACAGACCAATTTTTGGATTTGATTTTGTCCATGACTGGCAGCCTATATGGCTTATGCCCATATTTGCGTTTTTAGCTCAGATTTTAACGGGTATTGTTTCTATGGCGATTCAGAAAAAGAACAATCCCGAGGCTCCTTCAATGGCTGGTATGATGCTTACAATGCCCCTTATTTCTTTGTTTATCGGTTTCAGATTCCAGGGAGCTGTATGTTTCTATTGGATATGCTCATCTTTGGTAGGCGGATTTATTCAGTCGGGCATTCAGCTGTTATACGGACCTCATAAGATGCTTGCAAAGTATAGACTCAAAGAAATTACGCAGCAGGCAGATTTTGAACAAAAGCAACTTCAAAAATTACAGTAGCATTTATATAAAAAGGAGGATTATCCTTGGTTAGAGAAGCAATAGGCTTCGGTGATGATATAAGCGCGGCTCAGGAAGATGCCCGTGAAAAATTGGGAGCATCAAGTGAAGATGATGTTCAATTTGAAATTATCAGCCAAAGCAAAAAGAAAATTTTAGGTATATTCGGCGGAAGTAAGGCAGAGGTAAGGGCATATATAGAAATTCCTGATCCTAAGCCTGTAAAGCCCAGAAAAAACGCCAAAAAGACAACAAACGAACCCAAAAAAGCAGAAAACAAGCAAAAGGCCCAAAAACCGCAACCAGAAAAAAAGGAAGAGGCTCCTAAAAAGGAAATAAACGCAGTTGATGAAAGCGAAATTCCTGCCGACAGTAAAACAGGAAGGGCAATAGTATACATCAAAAAAATTCTTCCGTATCTTGGCTGTGAGAATATTACAATAAAAGCTGCTGAAAGGGAAAACGGAGCCCATATAATTCTTGAAGGCGAGGGGCTGGGCACCATAATCGGTCACAGAGGCGAAACTCTCGATTCCTTGCAGTATCTTACAAGCCTTGCTGCAAACAGCATAGGTGGATATTTTAAGGTTACTATTAATATCGGAAATTACAGAGAAAGAAGAGAGCAGACTTTAAGCAGTCTTGCTGCACGTGTTTCTGCACAGGTTCTTCGCAACAACCGCAGTCGTGCTCTAGAACCTATGAATCCGTATGAACGCAGAATCATTCACACCGCAGTACAGGATATCGCAGGCGTTATTTCAAGCTCTATAGGTGAAGGTTCTAACAGAAGGGTAGTTATTTATCCCGAGGGTGGCCAAATACGCCCACCAAGAAGAAATGATAACCATAGCAGAAGCAGAAAGCCAAACAATACTGTTTCCGCTAATCCTGCAAGAGAGCCCAAAAAGGATACAGATATCCCGCTTTATGGTAAAATAAATTAAAACTTTTGCATCCGCCTTTAAAGGCGGATGTTTTTATTAATTAATACTTGCATTTTTGTAAAAATAATGTTATCATACTTTAGTAAATGCGTTGATGAAGAAAAGTAGAGCCATTTCGTGCCGACAGAGAGAGTTTGCCTTAGGCTGTAAGCAAACTTAGGATACGTATTGCTTGAAGTTCCCTTCGGAGCTGCGATGCTGAACAAAAAAGTAGGTATCGTCGGAGTGGCACCGTTAGCGGCCGACAGAGTGTTTGCTCTCCAGAGCGAAAATAACGGGTGGTACCGCGGAGTTTATTAAAATTATAGCTTCGTCCTGTTTTCAGGGCGAAGTTTTTATTTTTTTCGCCGATTTTACAAAGGCAGATTCAGGAGGAAAGAAAATGAAGGAACAGATCGAATTGATTGTAGCCGCTGCAAAAAAAGCAGTAGATGAGGCTTCAGACGAAAAGCAAATCGATGAAATCAGAGTAAAGTATCTTGGTAAAAAGGGAGAGCTCACAGCACTTTTAAAACAGATGGGTTCGCTTTCTGCCGAAGAACGTCCTATAATGGGACAAATGGTAAATGAAGCAAAAGCAAAGCTTGAAGAAATTGTAGGTGCAAAACAAATCCAACTCAAAGAAAAGGCAACCGAGCTTAAATTGAAGGCAGAGCAAATTGATATTACGATGCCTGCGAAAGAAGCGAAGGTAGGCAAACTGCACCCACTTAATACCGTTTTAAACGATATGATAGATATTTTTCAATCTATGGGATTTGATGTGCTTGACGGTCCTGAGGTAGAAACAGACCACTATAATTTTGAGTGTCTTAATGTTCCGGCAGATCATCCTGCTCGTGATATGCAGGACACCTTCTATCTTGCAGACAACCTTCTTTTAAGAACACAAACCTCCGCCGCCCAGATACGCACTATGGAAAACAGGAAACCACCTATAAGAATTATTTGTCCTGGTAGAGTGTTCAGGGCAGACGAGGTAGATGCTACCCATTCACCCGTATTTCATCAGATAGAGGGTCTGGTAGTAGATAAAAACGTTACAATGTGTGATTTAAAGGGTGTATTGGAGCAATTCGCAAAGGAAATCTACGGAGCTGATACAAAGGTTAAATTTCGTCCGTCGTTCTTTCCATTTACCGAGCCGTCGGTTGAGGTAGATGTTACTTGCTCAGAATGTGGCGGCAAGGGCTGTAGAGTATGCAAAGGCAGTGGCTGGATAGAGATTTTGGGTGCAGGTATGGTGCATCCCAATGTTCTTCGTTCCTGCGGTATTGATCCTGAGGTTTATAGCGGCTTTGCATTCGGTATAGGTCTTGACAGACTCACAACTACCCGCTACAAGATAAGTGACATACGTCTTCTTTTTGAGAACGACAAACGCTTTTTGGATCAGTTTTAAGGGAGGTATCAGTTAATGAAAATTTCACTTAATCACTTAAAAACTTATGTCGATATAAATGTTTCGGTAGAAGAGCTTTGCGATAAAATGGTTATGGCAGGCTTTGAAGTCGAGAGTATCGAAAAGCAGGGCGAAAATTTGGTTAATGTTGTAGCTGCCCGTATTCTTGAAATCACTCCTCATGAAAATAGCGACCATCTCCAGATTTGTCAGATGGATGTAGGTGGTAAAGCACCCGTTCAGATTGTAACAGGTGCGCAGAATATCAGCGAGGGTGATTTGGTTCCTGCTGCCCTTCACGACAGTCATTTGCCTAATGGTATGCACATAATGGCAGGAAAGCTTCGTGGTGTTGAGTCAAATGGTATGCTCTGCTCAGGTGAAGAGTTATGCTTGACTGATGCCGACTATGAGGGTGCATCTGTTTACGGCATTATGATTCTTCACGGTGACCATGCTCCGGGGACTGATATGCGTGAGGTTTTAGGTCTTGACGATTATATTATCGACTTTAAAATCACCGCAAATCGTCCCGACTGCAACTGTTTTTTAGGTGTCGCTAAAGAGGTTTCTGTAGTTTTAGGAACAACATATAATCCGCCTGTTCCTCAATATAGTGTAAAGGGCGAAAGAATTACCGATTATATTGATGTGAAGGTCGAAAATTATGACCTTTGTCCGAGATATATAGGCAGGGTTGTAAGAAATTTACGCATAAAGCCTTCTCCTGTATGGATGCAGAAGGCAATAACCTCATCAGGTATGCGACCTATAAACAATATAGTCGATATTACAAACTTTGTTATGCTCGAAACAGGTCAGCCTATGCATGCATTCAACTACGATGACCTTGCAAATAAGCAGATTATCGTTCGTAATGCTGTTGCGGGCGAAAGTATTACGACCATTGACGGCAAAGAATATAATTTAAGCGAGGATATGCTTGTTATTGCCGACGGAGAGAAACCTTCTTGCCTTGCGGGTATTATGGGCGGTAAGGAGAGTGAAATCGAGGATGATACCAAAAACCTTTTCCTTGAGTCAGCTAAATTTCGCAGAGATAATATCCGTCATACCGGAAGAGCATTAGGTATTCGTACCGAAGCCAGTGGCAGGTTTGAAAAGGGTGTGGATATAATAAATGTTGAATTTGCTATGGAAAGAGCATTGCAACTTATCGAAGAGCTTGATGCAGGCGACATTATAGACGGAACTCTCGACCGCAATTCAGGACTTCCTGAGGACAGAATTATTACTACCACCGTAAAGGATGTTTTGGCACTGTTGGGTGTAGATATCCCTGAAGAAAAGGTTGTAAATATTCTTAACAGCTTAGGTCTTGAAACTACACTTGAAAATGGCATTCTCACCTCAAAAATACCATCTATTCGTGACGACATTGAGGGCAGAGCAGACTTAGCTGAGGAAGTTATGAGAATATACGGTTATGACCATATTATAGGTACACCTATGCGTGGTACTGTTGTTCGTGGCACAAAACTTCCGGAAAGAATCAAATGTGATAAGATTAAATCTTTACTTTGTGGTATGGGTGCATTTGAGATTGCTACTTATTCTTTTATTTCCTCTTCTGCTATTGATACACTGAAACTTTCAGCCGAAGACGAAAGAAGAAAAACAATAAAAATTATTAATCCTTTAGGTGACGAGTATTCTACACTTCGTACCCAGCTTATAACCAGTATGCTTACTGTTCTTTCGACCAATATTAACCGTAAGATAGAGAATGGCAGGTTCTATGAAATAAGCAAACGCTTTGTGCCTAAAGCCCTTCCCTTAACAGAGCAACCTTTAGAGCTTAATACTATGTCTATCGGTGTTTACGGAAAGGATGAGGAATTCTTCACATTAAAGGGTATAATAGAGGAAATTATGAAACTTTTCGGTGCTCATACTCAGTACGAGCGTTCCAATGAACCTTATTTGCATCCCGGAAGACAGGCATTAGTAAAAGCAAACAACAAGGCAGTTGCCGTTTTTGGAGAGGTGCATCCCATAACTGCTGCAGAATACGATATTGAACAAAGGGTATATGTTGCCGAAATTAAACTCGATGTTCTTTTCTCGATAGAAAAGCGAAAAACAACCTATAAGCCACTTCCTAAATTTCCCGCAGTTGAGCGTGATTTTGCAATGCTTTGTGACAGGGAGATTCCGGTTGGGGCTTTGGAAAAGGCAATTATAAGCGGCGGTTCAAGATTGCTTGAGAAAATAGAGCTTTTTGATGTGTATGAAGGAAGTCAGATTTCTGAGGGTAAAAAAAGCGTGGCGTACAGTATTTGGCTGCGCTCCGCAGAAGGAACCCTCACCGACGAGCAGATTGAATCAACCTGCAACCGTATAATAAAAAAGTTAGAAGAAGCAGGTGCTCAGCTTAGAAGTAAATAAAATTATTCTTGAATTTTCTCAAAAAGTGGTATACAATAGTGTTATAAAGTGTTTATGTTAAGAGGTGTTATTATGACAGATAAAACTATGACCTTCTCCCTTGGAGACCAAACCGAACAAGAAATACGAAGAATTTTGATTTTAGTTTATGATGCTTTAAAAGAAAAGGGTTATAATCCTATTAATCAGATAGTCGGTTATATTCTTTCGGAGGATCCTACCTATATAACTACACATAATAATGCCAGAAATCTTATAAGACGCATTGATAGGGATACTCTTTTACAATCGTTGGTTAGATATTATTTGACTGCGTAAACAACTTGAGTTGGTAATAAGATCGAATAAAAGATGACAGACCCAAAAGGTCTGTCATCTTTATCTTATATTCTAGCTACACCGGAGTCCTTTGCTGCTTTTGCTACAGCCTTTGCCACTGTCGGTGCTATGCGTTGGTCAAAGGCTTTCGGCAGTATGTATTGGGTTGATAGTTCTTCGTCTGATACAAGGGAAGCCAGGGCATATACTGCCGACAATTTCATATCATTATTTATGTCACTAGCCCTTACCTGTAAAGCACCTTTAAAAATACCGGGGAATGCTAAAACATTATTTATTTGGTTCGGGAAGTCTGAACGTCCCGTTCCTATAATCTTAGCTCCACCCTTTATCGCCTCGTCGGGCATTATTTCAGGGACTGGATTAGCCATAGCAAAGACTATAGCATCTCGGTTCATGGTTTTTACCATTTCCTGAGTTAGTATGCTCGGTGCCGAAACACCGATAAATACATCGGCATTTTTTATAACATCTGAGAGTGCACCTTTTTCCAAATTCGGATTGGTTTTAATCGAAAGCTGACGGTGAGCATCCGAAAGGTTTGGCATACCATTGTATATAGCACCCGATTTATCGCATATAATAAGATTTTCAAGGCCGAGATTTAAAAGCAGTTCTCCGATTGCAGTACCCGCAGCTCCCGCACCGCTGATTACGCATTTGATAGTTTTTATGCCTTTTTTAACTAGTTTTAGCGCATTTAACATAGCAGCGGCAACACAGATAGCGGTTCCGTGCTGATCATCGTGGAAAATTGGAATATCGCATTTTTCTTTAAGCTTTTTTTCGATTTCAAAGCATCTCGGTGCTGCAATATCTTCTAAATTAATACCGCCAAAGGAACCCGAAATTCGCCAAACGGTATCAACTATCTCGTCAATATCGTTTGAACGTATACATATAGGAAAGGCGTCTACTCCGGCAAATTCTTTAAATAAAACACATTTGCCCTCCATAACAGGCATAGCCGCCTCAGGACCGATATTTCCAAGTCCTAACACCGCAGAACCATCGGTTATAACTGCTATTAAATTGTTGCGGCGTGTAAGCTCATAAGACTTATTAATGTTTTTTTGAATTTCTAAGCAAGGCTCAGCAACACCGGGAGTGTAAGCTAGTGAAAGTGCGGCTGCGTCTTTTACAGGTACTCTTGAAGCAACTTCAATTTTTCCGTTCCATTCGTAATGATTTTTCAAAGCTTGTTCTTTTATGTCCATATTAGTCTCCATTAAAAAATTGATATATCGTATCTTATATGGTGAAATATATTAAAATGACAAAATCTTAATTAATTTTACCATAAAAAATATTATAAAGCAAATATTACCTTGAATAAATTGAGATAATGTGATAAAATTTTCTTGTTAAAAAGGGAGGAGTTATATGTATCCGTTACTTTTAAAGGCAGCTGTTAAGGAACGCTTATGGGGTGGAGACCGTCTGATAAAAGAATTTGGATTTGAAAGTGACTCATTTAAAGCTGCAGAAGCTTGGGTGCTTTCATGCCATAAAGACGGACATACAATAGTCAAAAACGGACAATATACTTCTCTTACACTTAATGAAGCGTTGCAGAAGATGGGCAAGGATGCCTTAGGCAAAAATGCGCAAAGGTTTCCGTATTTTCCTTTATTGGTAAAGCTTATTGACGCTAAAGACCGTCTTTCTATCCAGGTACACCCTGATGATGACTATGCATTTAAAAATGAGGGTGAATATGGGAAGACTACCCTTTGGTATGTTTTGGACTGCGACGAGAAAGCACAGATCATATATGGTCTTAATCGCAATATAACCTCCTTTGAGCTTGAAAAAAGGGTTAAGGATAATACAATAGGCCACCTTTGCAACTATGTAAATGTTAAAAGGGGCGATGTGTTCTTTATTCCGGCCGGAACCATTCATGCTATAGGAAAAGGGATACTTATAGCAGAAATTCAGCAAAACTCCAACACAACATATCGTATTTCGGATTATGGCAGACTTGGTGCTGATGGGAAACCGAGACCTTTGCATATTAAAAAGGCGATAGATGTTATTAAACCCTCTCTTCCAAGTAAGCCTTATGGGAATGTGGGTGAATTAACACTATATCCGTTTGGAATTGTGAGAAATCTTGCGAAGTGTGAATTTTTCACTTCTGAACTTTTGAGTCTAGACGGAAAAGCAGGTCTTTTTGAGAAGGATAGCTTTATGTCGCTGCTCTTTTGTGAAGGCGAAGGGACACTTTGTTATTCGGGTGGATCTATGCGTGTCAAAAAAGGAGACAGTGTGTTTGTGCCGGCAGGTATTAGGATAACTATAAACGGAAAGGCAGAGATAATTTGTTCTTATATATAAAAATTCCTTCTCTGTAAAGGGAAGGATTTTATGCAAATATAAATGGTGATATTAAAATAAGTATTATTCCGGGGACACCGAAAAATGCTATAAAGGGTACGGTATATTCATTCACCGGAATTTTCACCCCGGTAACCTTAAAAAGAAGATTTATTAAAATAAGTATACAGATTCCTATAAAACAATTAATGAATAACGATTTTATAAATCTACCGCTTTTAAGGAAAATAATCAAAAGTGAAATTAAGCCAAGACTTAATGTGCAAATCGAAAAAATAAAGAAAAAATTCATTTTAAACGCTCCCTTAGTCAAATATATGAAACCGGAACATCAAAAATGTTTTTATCGCTTTTCAAAACGAAAAATATATAACGATTTATGGCGGTGAATAAATGCAAAGATATTTTTGTTTTATTGTATGTATTGCAATTTTTTTGGGTATTGTAGGCTGTGATGCCAATAAGGCTGTGTCAAAGCGTGGTAATGACAATAAAAATTCTGCCACAAATAGTCAGACATCTGAAAATAAGGATTCCAATATTTCATCGGTTATAGCTTCCGATGATGACAACTTCAAGCTGACAATTTCGTTTGCAGGGGATATGGTATTAGCAGGATATGACGGACAGCCCGGAAGCGGCACATTCGAATCATACTATCAAAATAACTCCTACAACTATTTTTTGTCCAAGGTGTCACACATTTTCAAAAATGATGATTTCACTGTATCAAACCTTGAGAATGTTATGAGCGACCGTGAGAATTTGCAAAAGAAGGAGAAAAACTATTCTCCTGCCTTTTGGTTTAAATCGGGAACAGAAAGGATAAAAATTCTATCGGAGTCGGGAGTAGACGGCGTAACTTTAAACAACAATCATACCTATGATTATGGCACTCAAGGATATAACGATACGATTGCAGCGGTTGAAAGTGCCGGTATGCAGTACGGTTCAAACGGGAAAATAATATATTTTGAAAAAGAGGATTTTAAAGTAGCTGTTGTATGTGTGGGGCTTTGGTATTCTTCAAGTGCAAATACAGCGATAGGTTATTTAAATGCCGCAAAAGAAAACTCGGATTATCAAATAGTTATGTTCCACGGAGGCACCGAAAAAATTCACGAACCCGAAGAGTGGAAAAAATCAGCTGCAAGACAGCTAGTCGATGCGGGTGCGGATTTAGTTGTGGGAAGCCATCCGCATGTTTTGCAGCCGAGGGAAATTTATAATGGTGTAGAGATAGTGTATTCTTTAGGTAATTTTTGCTATGGGGGCAGCCGCTATCCCGAAAATCGTACGATAATATACCAAATGACCTTAGAAATTGATAAAAATAAGCAGATAAAGGCAGCAGTTTCTGATATAATTCCTTGTTATGTCCATACGGGTTCATCCTCCAGTAACTTCCAACCGGCAATAATTGAAGATGCTGTACAAAAACAAAAAGTTATAGATTTTATGAACGGCGAAGTTGAAAGTCCGATATAATAAAAAGACCTCGATGAAAAATCATCGAGGTCTTTTTTATGCTGAACGGTAATAGTCAACCGCTTTTTGCATAAAATCCGGTGTTACTCCGAAATATTCCGCAAGGGAGTATATATTGTCATATCCTAAGCGAATTGCTTTTTGATAAACAGTTTTCGGAATGAGCTTACTAATTGCCCAGATAGTTGCCCTTCTCTCGTGTTTTCCGCGAATATCAAAGGGGGAATAGATGTTATAGAAGCTTGAAGTTTGACAATGTCCAAGCTCGTGAGCAAGATAAACCTTTTCGTGCGACGAAGAAGCATTTTTATCAATGCCTATGAACATTTTATCCTTAAATTTTATTGAAATAGAACCGTTTTCGGGAAGGGGCATACGATCAACCGTAACACCGGATTGGTTTGCCAGACTATATAGTCTATTTATTTCCATTCTCTCGCTCCTTAATAAAGTTTGCGTATAGTTTAACCTCATCCCACATTTTATCGGTAACCAATGTGTCACCACCGAAAAGAGCTACCTTTAGCGCTTCCTCGTCAGATGCCGTATCGGTTTTGCCGTAAAGATAATCTACGCTCACAGAAAAATAATCGGCAATTTTAGAAAGTGTGTCTGCAGAAAGAGACTTTTTCCTACCTGTTTTATAATCAGAAAGCGATGCACGGGGAATACCGCATTTGTTGCATAAAACGGTAATGTTTATATCTCTTTTTTTGCAAAGGTCTTCTATACGTTTGTATAAAGGTGTCATATTTTCTGTCCCCTTAAAGTCGAATTTTGTAAATTTACGAAAATTCATAAAATAACACTTGACAATTACGAAAACTCGTAATATAATATACCTGAAATTACGAAAATCAGTAATTTCTAAGTTTGCAAACTAATTATATTACGTAATTTCGTAAAAGTCAAGTAAAAAATAAAGGAGTAGCATAAAGTATGTACTATTGTACGGACTGTGGAAAAAAATTTGATACATGTAAGGTGAGTTATGAACGACACGGTTTTGAGTTTGCACCGTTTGAGGAATTTTTATTTTGTCCTTATTGCAGCTCGGATAGGATAAAGGAGCTAAAAGTCAGATATTGCAGGTGTTGCGGTAAAAAGCTTACGGATTTTAAGCGTTGGTATTGTAATGACGAATGTAAGCGGCGGGGTGAAAAGCTCTGGAGGATTGAGCGCGAAAAGCGAAGAAGACTGCAAAGTAACAGTCTGATGAAAATAGTAAGCAAAATAGAGCAATATAATATAACACACGGCACGAATTACAGTTATGGAGCCTTTGTTGCCAATATACTCCCTAAAATGTCGAAGCGGGAAGCGGAGGAATATATATGAATATAGAACAAAAGCGTACATATTTGAAAAAATATCGGGTTCAACAAGCCAAAATCCATCGTATGCAGGAGATGTTAAACGAAAATCCCGAAAAAAGCGAATTTTATTTGGAGAGCATAAAAAAAGCCTGTGTATTAAGAGATAAAATTGAAGAGGAGATTGAAGCAGTGGATGGGTCGCTGCTGAGTGAAATTCTTTTTCAGAAATATATTTTATGC
>JAGAZW010000055.1 GCA_017939855.1 Clostridia bacterium
CCGGAATTATAACGATCAAGACCTCCTATTATGTTTAATAAAGTTGTCTTTCCGCAGCCCGAAGGTCCTAATACCGATACAAACTCGCTTTTGCGAAACTCAACACTTATCCCTTTAAGTGCTTCTACCTTTGAGTTACCAGTATCATATTGTTTTACTATGTTTTGCAGTTTCAACATTTTCTTCAACCTCTCTGGAAATATGTAGCAATTATATAATACTTCTTCAAATAAAATGTTAATAAATTAAAAAATAATTGCGTATTTTTTAATTTAATGATATAATATCATAAAAATAACAGTATTTTATGATTTAAGGAAGGAGTTTTGAAGTGATAATGACAAATGTTTTAGATAAAATATTCAGATTTTTCTGTATTCTTTTATCGTTGCTTATTATATTATCTTCCATATTTATGGTATTTACCATTTCAAAACCTACAAAATTTCCTGAAATTAAAATTTTTGATTGCGAGGACATAGTTCAGAACATAAAAAATATGGAAATGAATATGACCTCAATAATATATGTAAAAAATGAGTCGGGTGAATGGGTAGAATCCCAGCGTTTGCATGGCGAAGAAAACCGAATTTGGGTAAGTATCGACAAAATGCCGGAACATCTTTTGAATGCATTTATCGCAATTGAAGATCAGCATTTTTATGAGCATAAGGGTGTTGATTGGAAACGTACTGGTGCCGCTTTCCTAAATTGGTTGCCACATGTTGAAATTCTTAGCGGTAACCAAGGCGGTTCTACAATTACACAGCAATTGATAAAAAACATTACCTCAGACAACGAACAAAACGCTTCAAGAAAGGTAAGAGAAATTGCACGTGCGTTAGCACTCGAGGCACGACTTGACAAAAAGGTTATTTTAGAAGCATATCTCAATACTATTTCATTAGGTAACGGTATTTGTGGTGTACAGGTAGCAGCAAACTATTATTTTAACAAAGACGTTAGCGAACTTACCATCTCTGAAGCAGCTTCACTTGCGGCAATTACTAAAAGTCCGACAGCATACAATCCGATAAGTGAATACGAGGCTAACGATAAGAGAAGAATACTTGTTCTTGATTTTATGTACGATCAGGGAAAGATTACGCAAAAGCAATACACTGATGCTAAAAACTCAAAAATTGTTATTGATAATTCACAACAGGGCAAGTTCGAGATACCGATAAACGACTATTTTGTTGATACAATGGTAGAAAATGTTATCAACAATCTGAGCGAAAAATACGATTGCAGTATTGATACCGCTACCTCTTTATTATATAACGGCGGTCTTAAAATCTATTCGACCGTAGATACATCCATTCAGGAAACTATGGAATCTATCTATATGGAAAGCAAATACTTTAAGCAAATTTCTAAAAAGGATAAAACTAAACACATTGAATCTGCTATGACAATAATAGACTACCAAGGTCATATAGTAGGTGTTGTTGGTGGTTCAGGTGAGAAAACGGTTAATCGTGGTCTTAATCGTGCATATAATGTACCAAGACAGCCTGGTTCAACAATGAAGCCTATAGGTGTTTATGCTCCTGCAATTGATAGAGGTATTATCAATTATAATTCAAAACTAGAGGACAAACCTTTAGAAAACTATTATCCGGACGGCAAAAAAGGTCCTAAAGAATGGTATGGATATTATGCTGGTTCAATGACTCTTATAAAGGCACTTGAGCGCTCAGCCAATACAATTCCTTGCCATGTACTCAAGGAATTGGGTATTGATATTTCATATGATTTTTTGACTAATAAGCTTAATATGAAGTATATTATTGATACTGATAAAAATCTTTCATCACTTGCTTTAGGAGGTTGTGTTTACGGCATAACGCCAACGGAATCTGCTGCCGCCTATGCAATTTTCGGTAACAACGGAAAGTACTATAAACCCGTTACTTACTATAAGGTTACAAATTCTAAAGGAGAAATTATTCTTCAAGATGACTCTGAGGGTGAGCAAGTTATTAAACCAGGTACTGCGGTTGTTATGAATAAGCTTTTACAAAATGTTGTTTATGGCTCTCAAGGAACGGGTAGAGGCATTGGCAGCTATAGTAAAATGAAAGTTTACGCTAAGACCGGAACATCCAGTGAATCAAACGATTTATGGATGGTAGCAGGTACCCCTTATTACGTTGGTTCGGTTTGGTATGGTTTTGATAAACAAGAAGAAATTGACGATCAGGCTGCTGCTGCAAATATGTGGAAGAGAGTAATGACTTCTGTGCATAAGGATCTTGAGGTGAAGGAATTTGACCTTTCAACCGAGATCGAAACTAAAAAATACTGTCAATATACAGGTAAACTTGCCGGTAAAAAATGCACTTGGACCGGTCAGGGTATTTTTGTTGTCGGTGTTGAAGTTGCAACGTGCGACGGTAAACATACATCTTCGTCATCTTCGGATCAAACTACAACTAAACCCGAACCTACACCAACTCCCAAACCTCAGCCCACACCTGATCCTGAACCAGATGTAACACCTACTCCTGATCCCGAACCTGAGCCGGACGGTGATACATCTGAGCCTCCGGCAGACAGCGGAGATAATCCTGAGGGCGAGGAGTAAAAAAACACTTGACAAACCAAAAGATTGTGCTATAATATTGTATGACAAAGAAGTAGGATGCACCACGTCCTCACCTTAGCGTGTTTTATCGCATGGTTAATAATACATTCTGTTTTTGTTTGTGTTTATGGCGTGGGCTTGTTGTGTCTGCGCCTTTGTTGTTATAAAAAATACTGAATTTTACGGAGGTGCTTTACAATCAGCAGCAAAGAATTAGCAATCAATGAAGGTATCAAATTTAAGGAAGTTCGTGTTATCGGTTCAGACGGCACTCAGCTGGGAATTCTTCCAATTAGTGAAGCTTTGAAAGCCGCTTACGACCGTGAACTTGATTTAGTAAACATTTCTCCCAATGCCGTTCCACCGGTTTGCAAAATAATGGATTACGGTAAATATCGTTTTGAACAGGCAAAAAGGGAAAAAGATGCCAAGAAGAATCAAAAGATTATTGACATCAAAGAAATTCGTTTAGGTTTAAGTATTGATACTCACGACTTTGAAACGAAAGGTAGGCACGCACTTCGCTTTTTAAAGGACGGAGATAAAGTTAAGGTTTCAATCCGCTTCAGAGGTCGTGAACTCGGTCATCCCGAGGTTGGTTATGACATTATGACTCGTTTTGCAGAATTTTGCAGCGAGTATGCTAGTGTTGAAAAAGCTGCCAAGATGGAAGGACGTAACATGTTGATGTTCCTAGCTCCGAAATCCGGTAAATAAAAGACTTTTATAGGAGGACTAATAATGCCTAAGATTAAAACTCATAGTGGTGCAAAAAAGCGTTTTAAGCTCACAAAGACCGGCAAGGTTAAGCGTGCTCATGCTTATAAGTCACACATTCTTAACAAAAAAACAACAAAGCGTAAGAGAAATCTTCGTAAGACTGTATGTGCTGATGTAACTAATGTTGCAGCAGTAAAGAAACTTATTCCGTATAAATAATCGGAATTATACATGAAAGTGGAGGTTACTTAAATGGCTCGTGTAAAAGGTGCGTTAGCAACACGCAAAAGAAGAAAAAAGATTTTAAAACTTGCCAAGGGTTATTTTGGCGCTAAATCAAAGCTTTTCAAAACAGCTAAAGAAGCTGTTATGAAATCTGGCAACTATGCTTACATTGGACGCAAACAGAAAAAACGCGACTTCCGTCGTCTTTGGATTACCCGTATTTCTGCTGCCGCAAAAATGAATGGTATGAATTATTCTACGTTTATGAATGGCCTTAATAAAGCGGGTGTGCAGATTAACCGCAAGATGCTTGCTGATATCGCAGTTAATGATGCTGCAGGTTTTGCGGCTCTCGTTAAGACTGCTCGTAAGGCGCTTGAAAAATAATTTTTTATCTCCCGGGATACTTTCTCGGGAGAATTTTTCATTTAGTTAAGGTGTTATTTATGAAAGATTTTGTTACAATTATATCCAAAGACAATCCGCTTATCAAGCTTATATGCTCTTTACAAACATCGAAA
>JAGAZW010000056.1 GCA_017939855.1 Clostridia bacterium
AACCTCGATGTTGAATGCCTTTTTCCCGACGAAGAACAACTAAAAAACATCAAATACCGTTATAAAAAAGAATTATACGGTGCTATAAGATTGGTAGATATTAAAGGCATTGATATTTGTGCTTGTTGTGCTCCTCACGTTGCTAATACAGGCGAAATTGGTATTATAAAATTACTGGATTTTGAGCGTGTGCGTTCGGGCGTAAGGATTATTATGAAGTGTGGAAGTTTCGCCTTAAATGACTACCGAATTAAATATTATAATATTCGTGAAATTTCCAATCTGCTTTCTTCAAAACAGGATTCAGCAGCAGACGCAGTAGGTGCATTGAATAAAAAACTGTCTTCAGAACAACAAAAAGTCGCTTTGCTGAAAAGACGATACATTGACGGGATTATAAAATCAGCGAATATTGATAATAGGGTTGTTTTTGAGGATGATCTCGATATGAAAGAGGTTCAACTTTTAGCTGATGGACTACATAAAAAGTTGAATGTTTTAAGTGCGGCATTTTCAAAATGTGATGACGGATATCTTTTTGCAATCTGTTCTGAATGCAAAGAGCTTGATGCCTTTTTCGCCGATTTTAAGTCGAATTTGGCTCTTAAAGGCGGAGGTAGAAACGGAATGGTCCAAGGTACTGTTTTTGCAGACGAATCTAAAATCAGATTATTTTTTAGTTTATAGAATAAAACTTTTTAATATTAAGGGTGTTATAAAATGGATTGGATTGAAATTACCGCAACAGTTCCGGTTGAAAAAACTGATGAGGCGTCGGCAATTGCTAATATGACCGTACCGTACGGAATTTATATTGAAGACTATTCACAACTTGAATCGGATGCTTTAGAAATAGCTCATATAGATTTAATTGATGAAGATTTGGTTAAAAAGGACAGAACAAAATCGATTATTCATATTTATATTTCAGAAAGCGACAACGCTTCAGAAGCTTTAAGTTTTCTAAAGAACGTATGTCAGCTTCAAATATTCCTTTTGAACTTTCTGATAAAAATGTTGATGATGCACAGTGGAACGAAAACTGGAAAAAATATTTTAAAGCCTTCGAAATAGGGCAAAATCTTGCGGTTTGTCCGAGCTGGGAGAAATACGATAATAAAGATAATCGCATTGTTGTAAATCTTGATCCTGGGGCTGCGTTTGGAACCGGCACCCATGCTACTACTTCTTTATGTATGGAGATATTGGAAAAAGAGGTTACAGCTGAAAAAACTGTGCTTGATATAGGTACCGGAAGCGGCATTTTGGCAATAACTTCTTTGCTTTTAGGATGTAAAGAAGCAATTGGGGTAGATATTGACCCTCAGTCTGTGAAGACAGCAAGGGAGAATGCTGAGATTAACGGTGTTGCAGATAAAACGGAATTTTTAATAGGTGATCTTGCAGATAAAATTTATGGTAAGTATGATATAGTCTGTGCAAATATTGTGGCAGATGTGGTAATACGGTTGTTTAAAGATGTCGCAAATTTTGTGGCTGAAAACGGCACTTTAATTGTTTCAGGCATAATTGATGTGAGAGCAACTGATGTTGAAAAAGCGGCTGCTGCTCATGGATTTAAAATTATTGAAGATCGTGTTCGAGAGGAATGGCACGCATACATATTAAAATTGGAGGATAAATAATGCTTGAATTTGAGCAACTTAAACTTCGGCTTGTCGCTAATGAGGAAGAAGTTAAAGATCTAAAAGATGCAATAGGCTATAACAAACTAACAAGAGAAATTGAAGAGTTGGAGCTTAAAGCATCCTCCGAAGGATTTTGGGACGATCCCGAAAAATCTCAGGCTATTTTACAAAAAACAGGAAAGTTAAAAAATACAGTTGAAATTTACGACAGAATAAAATCCTCTTATGATGATTTACTTGTTTTAATAGAAATGGGGGACGAAGAGGGAGATTTATCTTTGGTAGATGAAATCGGTGAAACGATCGAACAACTTGAGAGTGACGTGGCTTCTCTTCGTCTTCAGACACTACTCACCGGCGAATATGATGCAAACAATGCTATTTTGACTTTTCATGCAGGTGCCGGCGGTACCGAAGCTATGGACTGGGTGCAGATGCTTGTGCGTATGTACACTCGTTGGTCTGAACGACATGGATTTTCGGTTAAAATATTGGACTTTCTTGATGGAGATGAGGCAGGACTTAAAAGTGCGGTTATGCTCATTGAGGGTCAAAATGCATATGGTTATTTAAAGAGTGAATCC
>JAGAZW010000004.1 GCA_017939855.1 Clostridia bacterium
ATCTCCGATAACCGGCACGGAATCGTAGTATAAGTAAGAAGCCTGCATAAAGCCCTTCATTTCGTCCGGACAGTTATCCTCGATGTACTTAAACATATCTTCCTTGGTGAGCTGCAGGAAGGTTTTGCCCTTAATATACTCAGCGGTAATTTTGCTCATAAGAAATACACCTCCGATTGTTTTTGCTAGTGGGAAGTATACCACATAACAGAAAGGATTGCAAGAAATATGTTTAAGGTTGTGATAGCTGGAAGTAGGAAGTATACAGACTATGAAACCATACGACAGTATGCGGATAAAGTATTGGAGAATATAGCGGATGATATAGAGATTGTAAGCGGACGCTGCAGAGGCGTTGATATGCTCGGAGAGAAGTATGCAAAAGAAAGAGGATACATTATAAAGTATGTCCCGGCAGATTGGGATAGATATAAAAGAGCCGCCGGACAGATTCGTAATGAAGCAATGGCAAAGTATGCGGATGCTTTGATAGCCTATTGGGATGGAGAAAGCACCGGAACAAAAGGTATGATAGAGTATGCTAGGCAAAATCATTGTAAGGTTATTGTCGTAAACTATACGACAGGAAAAGTATACAAATGGTTGCCGCCAGTAGATGAAGATAGAAAAGAGTAGTATTAAAACAAACGATGATAGAAAAAGTAGCAAAAGCTATTGACAAATAGCCGAAAGTAGCCTATAATTGAAGTATCAAAAGAAACGAACGAAACATTTGATATTATAGAGAGTAGGTGCAGCTATGAAAAGGATTTACGGCTATTGCAGAATCAGCCAGAAGAAGCAGAGCATAGAGAGGCAGATTAGAAACATTAAAGCCCGTTATCCGGATGCTATTATCATTCAAGAGGCATACACCGGAACAAAGATATACGGCAGAAAAGAGTTTAACCGCCTCTTGGCAATGGCAAAGAGGGAAGCAGCTGCCGGGGTTGAAGTCGTGATAGTATTCGACAGTGTATCCCGTATGAGTCGCAACGCTGCAGAGGGATTTGCAGAGTATAAAGCGTTGTATGAGTGCGGTATTCAGTTGGAGTTTATCAAAGAGCCGCACATTAACACCGCCATCTATAAGGACTCTGCAGAGCGACAGATAAACGCTATTGCGACGGGTGATGCAGCTGCAGACGAATTTATGCGGGCTATGACAGAGGCATTTAACCGTTATATCCTGCAGCTGGCAGAGAAGCAGATAGAGCTTGCATTCCAGCAGGCAGAAAAAGAAGTCCTAGATTTGCAGCAGCGGACGAAGGAAGGACTAGAAACCGCCCGTCTGCAGGGTAGAGTCGGCGGCATAGAGCAGGGACGCAAGCTAACCACGAAGAAATCAACAGAGGCAAAAGAGAAGATACGCAAGTATAGCAAAGATTTTGACGGCAGCTTGAATGATATTGAATGTATGCAGATGGTTGGAGTTGCACGAAACAGCTTTTACAAGTACAAGAAGCAGCTGAGAGAGGATTTGCAGGGGGAATAAAAGCCCCCTGCAGTAAGGAGAGCGGCAATTATGCGTAAACTCGGAGAAATATTTCGTTGGTTTGTTGTTCTGCTATTGGTAGCAGCTGCCGCTATTGCCATCATTACAGCCGTCTATTGGTTGCCTAGGCGTGATTGTTTGTGCTATAAGGCAAGGATAGAAAAGGATGTTTTGCAGTGGGAGATAGACGAAACCGTGCTAGAGTATGCAGAGCCGGAAGAAGGGGTTATGAAGCTGCAGACGGTAGAGTGCAAGCACGGGGATAGAATGTGGCTGAGAATTGATAAAGAGTGGTACAGCGTAGATTATATAGACTGAGGGGCGGCGGCAGCTGCCTCTTTTTCTCTTTGTGTCTAGCCTCTTGGATACTAGGGGGGCGGGGTATATTCCGGGAAATCTAGCTTTTTTCTCTTTTTGCTGGGTTAGGTGTGGCTTTTCGCCCGAATTGGTGGGGGTTGCAGAAACCAGCCGTCAAACGTCGTTGATTGGAAAGTTACGAAAATTTTTGTTATAATATATAATGGCAGGGCAGAAAAGGAAAAACTGCATTGCAATATTTTCATAGATAATAGAAGGTATGAAAGGTAGGTAAATAATTGTAATGGAAAATTTTACTATTAGAATTAGTAAAGAAGATTATGAGAAGCTAACAGAG
>JAGAZW010000057.1 GCA_017939855.1 Clostridia bacterium
GATAACGTAGAGATGGACGTTGAGCTCATCACTCCTATCGCTATCGAAGAGGGTCTCCGTTTCGCTATCCGTGAAGGTGGCCGTACCGTAGGTTCCGGTGTTGTTACCAAGGTTAACGAATAATTTAACCTGAATTGCTAATTTAAAACCGATGTGCATAAAGCGCATCGGTTTTTTTCTTTACTTTTTCCTTTGGTTTATGTATAATTATTTTCAGGTGATTTTATGTTTAGAAAAAGAGTTTTAAATATAGCTAGAAATCTTGAAATCGGTCAAGCGGCTTTTATAACAAGTGGTGCAAACCGTTTGTATTTAACGGGTTTTAGTTCCAGCGCAGGATGTGTCCTTATAACAAAGCAAGCAGCATATTTTCTGATAGATTTTCGCTATTTTGAAAAAGCAAAAAACACAGTAAATTCTTGCAAAACTATACTTTTAGAAAATTTTTCTTGCGATCTTTCGGAACTTTTTAAAAAACATAATATCTCAAGACTTTATGTTGAAACACGGAATATAAGTTACAGAGACTTCAACAGATATTCGAAAATGTTTGAAAATGTCGAAGTCAGTTTTGAAGACAAACTTGATAACCTACTTGAGCGACTAAGAAGTAGAAAAACGATTGAAGAACTTGAAAATATTAAAATTGCTCAAAAACTAACTGACGAAACTTTTTCATATATAATAGATCGTATCACGGTAGGGAAAACCGAGCGAGAAATAATGCTCGATATGGAATTTTTTATGCGTAAACGGGGAAGTGAGGGTGTTTCCTTCGATTTTATTGTTATCTCCGGAAAAAATTCTTCCTTGCCGCACGGCGTTCCAACCGATAAGAAAATAGAAAAAGGCGATTTTATAACAATGGATTTCGGTGCGGTGGTAAACGGCTATCGTTCTGATATGACTCGTACAGTAGCGGTGGGTAATGTTAACGAAAAACAAATAAATGTTTACGATACGGTGCTTTTGGCACAAAAAGCCGCCCTTAAAGAAATAAGGTCGGGGAAAGTATGTAAAAATATTGATGCTATTGCCCGAAATATAATTAATGATGCGGGTTACGAGGGTTGCTTTGGTCATGGCCTTGGTCATAGTGTAGGTATCGAAATTCATGAAAATCCCACATTCAATACCCGATGTGAAACGGTGCTTGAAAGCGGAATGGTTATGACTGTAGAACCGGGGATTTACATCGAAAACGAATTTGGTGTGAGAATAGAGGATATGGTTTATGTTACCGATTGCGGATGCATAAATCTTACTAAAAGCTCAAAGGAGCTTATTGTTTTATAGGACAGAAGTAATATGACCACTATATTATTGGTTGTAATTTTATTGCGCCTATAACATTTGGTTTTATTGCTCAGCATATTAGCCTTACCGTATATCCATTATTTATGATGGTGATGCTTATACCTTTGATGGTGGCTATAATAAAAGTCGCTCATTTAAGCAGAAATAATACACCTAAATCCGCCAGATTACAGGTGTTTTTTCTCTTTTTAATGCCTTATTCTGTAGGTTTGTCAATGATGTGTTACAAAATTAGAAAACTTCGCCGTTAATAAGAAAAGCATTTAAATAATCAGCAGGAGATTTCCAATTAAGCGGACGCATAGGGAAATTATTGTATCTTCTGTTGTGAACAGAAAGTTGCTTTTTAAAATCTTCAAATGAATAAAAAGAATGTGTAGCATAAAAATATTCGTTATCTTTACGATGAGAACGCTCGATCTTTCCGTTATGTCTGGGTGTGTACGGAGCAATAAGCTTATGTCTTATGCCACACTGTTCGAGCGTACGCTCGAACAGTGTGGGTGTTGGCTTTTGGGTGTTACCTAATCGCTTTGTGAATTCCATACCATTATCTGTTTGAACACACTCTATCTTAAATGGAAACTTCTCTATTAAATGCTTTAAGAACTGTGCTGATGAATATGAACTATGCTCCTCAAATGCCTCTAGATACCTGAATCTTGAATATTCATCAATAGCTGTGTATTGGTAAAACTTTTGTCCTTTTGCTTCGCCTACTATACAAGATTCGGGCACAAATTTTACATCTATTTGCACTCTTTGTCCTGGATATTGCATCTGCTCGTATGGTTTAGGTATATACTTCGGATTCGGTGGTTTTACAGCAATTTGACCTTGTTTTCGCAAAAGACGGTATAATCCGGTTACAGAGCGTGTGTATCCTCTTTGACGGAGTTTTACCCAAAACACTACTAATCCAGCATTCATATTGCGTTTTCGCATATCTGCTATTAGTTTTAATTCTTCGGGTGTGTGCTCGTTAGGATGATGATGTGGTCTGTGTGACTTATCTGCTAATGATTGCAAGGTTCCGTCGTATCTATTTCGCCAACGGTAGATGTATTGGCGATTAGTTTTATATCTGATTGCAGCTTTTGTTACACCATATTTTAAAGAATATTTAATTAGGGCTTGACGATACAGCATTGTTTGTGTTACAGTTTTCATGACGAATGGTTAATCCTCCTGTCTGTTTTGATTCAGCAACTTAACTGTAACACAGGGTTTTCCATTCGTCACTCTTTTTTTATTGCTTACTGTAACACATCTATTGTAAACCTACATTTTTTCTCTTTTTAATGCCTTATTCTGCGTTGACAAACAATAAAAAAAGATATATAATACATTATGTATGTAAACTAAAATCCAATTTGTGAGGATGTTGAAAATGAAGTGGACTTCTCTTAATGATCTTAGAGAAAAATATTTGTCGTTCTTTGAATCAAAGGGACATCTGCGTTTAGGTAGTTACTCTCTGGTTCCTAATAACGATAAATCATTATTGCTTATAAATTCAGGCATGGCACCTATGAAGAAGTATTTTACTGGCGAAGTGATTCCACCGAGAAATAGAGTTACAACCTGTCAAAAATGCATAAGAACACCTGATCTTGAACGAGTGGGTATTACTGCACGTCATGGCACATATTTCGAAATGCTCGGAAATTTTTCCTTCGGTGACTATTTCAAAAATGAAGCAATTGCATGGGCTTGGGAATTTTTGACCGAAACTCTTGAAATACCTGCAAATCTTCTGTGGCCTTCAGTTTATGAGGAAGACGATGAATCCTATGATATATGGAAGGATGTTATCGGTGTTCCCGAAGAGCATATTGTAAGACTTGGTAAGGCAGATAACTTCTGGGAACATGGTACAGGTCCTTGTGGTCCGTGTAGCGAGATCTATTTTGATCGTGGTGAAAAATACGGTTGCGGTTCTGCAAATTGCAGACCTGGTTGTGATTGCGACAGATATATGGAAATCTGGAATAATGTATTCTCCCAGTTTAACAATATGGGCGACGGCACATATACCGAACTTGAACATAAAAATATCGATACTGGTATGGGACTTGAAAGACTTGCCTGCGTTATGCAGGGTGTTGATAATATGTTCGAGGTTGATACTGTTCGTAATATTCTCAATAAGGTTTGTGAGATTTCTAGTAAGGAATACGGCAAAGACAGAAATACCGATATTTCCATACGTGCTATAACCGACCATGCTCGTGCTTCTACCTTTATGATAAGTGACGGTATTATACCTTCGAATGAGGGGAGAGGATACGTTCTTCGCCGCCTTATCAGGAGAGCTGCCCGTCATGGCAAACTCATAGGTATTAACTGTCCTTTCCTTGAGGATATGTGTGATGCAGTTATTAGGGAAAATGCGGCAGGATATCCCGAACTCGAAGAGAAAAAAGAACTGATTAAAAAAGTTATTGCAAACGAAGAGTCAAGTTTTGCCAAAACCATTGATCAGGGCCTTAGCATACTTTCCGATTTAATGAAAGATGGCGGTACACTTTCGGGTGCTGATGCTTTCCGTCTTTATGACACTTATGGTTTCCCCATAGATCTTACAAAGGATATCCTTAAAGAAAAGGGTATGACTTTGGATGAAGAAGGCTTTAAAGAGCTTATGGAGCAGCAGCGCCAAAAGGCAAGAAATGCCCGTAAGGCTTCCGACGGGGAGAGCTGGAGCAGTAACGATTTAAGTTTTGATAATATTCCTTCAACTGAATTTTTAGGTTATACAGAACCTTCTTGCATTGCAACAGTACTTGATATTATAAGTGACGGTGAACATGTAACCTCGGTAGAAAAAGGCGCTAAAGCAGTAGTTATACTCAATAAAACGGTTTGTTATGCAGAAAGCGGCGGTCAAGTAGGGGATACAGGTGAGATTATGGATCCCATAAAGCTTACCGCATTTGAAATTACCGATACTAAGAAGACCGTTAATGGCATTTTTACTCATTTCGGTACAGTTTCGTGCGGAACGCTATCGGTAGGAGATGAAATTTCTGTATCATACGATGCTGTTCGCCGTAATGCTGTTCGCCGTAACCATACTGCTGCTCACCTTTTACAAGCTGGTCTTCGTGCGGTGCTCGGTACCCATGTTGAGCAAGCGGGTCAGCTTGTAAACGAAAAGTCTGTCCGTTTCGACTTTACCCATTTCTCTGCATTAAATGCTGAAGAAATCGAAAAGGTTGAAGCTTTTGTAAACGATGCGATTCTTTGTGCATTTGCTGTTGATAATAAAGAAATGCCTATTAATGAAGCCAAGAAGTTAGGAGCTATGGCGCTGTTTGGCGAAAAATATGGTGACGTAGTACGTGTAGTAAAGGTAGCGGATAAGTCTATCGAGCTTTGCGGTGGTACTCATGTTTCAAACTCGGGTCAAATCGGTCTGTTCCGTATTCTTTCTGAAAACGGTGTTGCCGCAGGCACTCGTAGAATTGAGGCTGTTACAGGCTATAATGTTGTAAATCTTATTAACCACTATAAAGAAATCGCAACTTCAACTGCAGCTACTCTAAAATGCGGTAATATTGAGGATATTGTACCTAAGGCACAATCCATAACTCTTCAACTTAAAGAGAACGAACGCAAGATAGAATCCCTTGAATCCAAACTTAATGCAGGGAAACTCGGCAGTATTTTAGATGGATCTACTGATATTAAGGGTGTAAAGGTTGCGGTTCAGCAGATGGACGGCACCGCTGCCGACGAAATGCGCAAAATGCTTGATACCGTTAAGGCTGAAAATGATTTGGCAGTTGCAGTATTTGCAGCGGTAAACGGGGAGAAGGTAACATTTTGTGTTGGATGCGGTAAAGAGGCTGTGGCAAAGGGTGTTCACGCAGGTAATCTTGTTAAAACTATCGCTCAGATGATGGGCGGTAATGGCGGCGGAAAACCTGATTCTGCTATGGCAGGAGGTAAGGATGTCGATAAGGTTAAAGACGCACTGGCGGCTGTAAACTCCATTGTTGAGTCTATGATAAAATAAGGAGACTTTAGACTATGTCTGATTGCTTGTTTTGTAAAATAATAGCAGGGGAGATCCCTTCTGCAAAGGTTTATGAGGATGAATATGTTTATGCCTTTTTGGATATTGACCCTAAAGCACCTTTCCACGCAATTTTTGTGCCTAAAACTCATATCGGCTCTGCCGCAGAGATAAATGCAGAAAACAGCGTATATGTATCAAAGATTTTTGAGGCAATAGCAAAGGTAGCAGAAATCGAAAATCTTGAAAAGGGCTTCAGAGTCGTAAATAACTGCGGAGAAGAGGGCGGACAGACCGTAGGTCATATTCATTTTCATCTTCTCGCACGTCGATATCTACAGTGGCCCCCGGGTTAAAAATTTATATTCTAAAATTTAAATAAAAAGGCGGAATAAATATGGCTGAATTTTATACAATGAAAATTGCAGGACTCGAAAGAAATCTCGAAAAATTTCCTGTAAGCGATAAGATTGATATTGCTGCATTTATAATATTCGGTGATGTAGAGCTTACTATAAAGGGTTGTGAGGAAC
>JAGAZW010000058.1 GCA_017939855.1 Clostridia bacterium
CTTTAATTTCTTGTTTGAGAGCAATTTCTGTAAGGGTTGAAATTTGTATCTGGCCCTTTAAATAACCGTACACACCGCAATCTGAGTTAAGTGTAATGTCCGAAATTGTATCATAGGTAAAAGAACCTTTTAGTTCACCAGGACTACCGCAAGTACCCTTAGTCACCGAAACAATTCTCGCACCCACAAGTTCTCCGCTTTCAATTGACAGCAGTGAATCGCTATCGCCGTCACAAATACCATGACCCAAACCGCATACTATACCGCTTTTAGGGCTATAAAATGTAAGTGTGCCTATACCTGCGGAGCTGTCTTTTACCCATATACCGACTCTGAAAACACCGTTTTCTTTATCTTTTACGGGTTTAATATTTAAATTAATGGTTTCGTCATTTCTCAAGATCTCAAAATTTAAACTCTCCCCTTTTGAATTTAATACTATTTCAGCAAGATCTTCGTTACAATTCACGAGTTCTCCATTAACAGATTTTATATAATCTCCTACCCTTAGTCCAGCATTTTCTGCGGGATTGGCTTTGCCGTTTTCGGTTTCTACATCCGATATTTCAACCACCAAAACACCTTTTGTATATATTTTCATTCCGAAGGGATTACCCAATACTGCAACATACATTTCATCAACGACTTCCACATCTGCGACGGAAAAAGGTATCACACCAAACATTTTAAGTTCCACCGAAAAACTTTCTCCGACTCTGCTTGAAGTAGATTGTGACATTTTTACACCGCCGTATACCGCTGTTATTGGAACGATTGTATCAATTTCGAGAATATCTCCTGAATTAATTTTGTAGTTTCTATCTGTTGTCTTGATTAAAATGATTATTAAAGCGAAAATTGTAATACAAAAAATTAAAGATATTAAGAAAAAAATCCTGCAAATTTTTTTTGCAATTTTCATAAATTTCACACTCCCTTAAATTAAATTGCCCTTTATAAATAATTTAATTTAAGGAAATATTTTTGAAAAATAAAAAGTCGGGCAATAAACCCGACTATTATTTTTGTTAAAATTTTGTATTAATTTTCAATATAACTTGATTGACCGATATTGGCTTTAAGGGTAACTTCATACGTGTTTGTAATACCGTTTGAAGAAACAATAGTCAACTTAACAATATCACCTGCATAGCTTTCCTCAATAATATCTAAAACAATATCGTCATTTGTAATTAGGATACCATTAATATGGGTTATAAGATCGTTTTTGTGGGCTTTTCCGTATATGTCACTATCCTCGGCTACACTGTCGATATAAAGACCTATATTTGAAAAATTTTCTATTTGCGCCGTAACGGAATTAACTTCTTTATATGTTATACCAAGTTTGGCTCTGTCAATAACCTTACTATGCTTGATTAGTTGCTCTACAACACGTTTGACAGTCGTTGTGGGTATAGCAAATCCTACCGCATCATATTGCACACCTGCAAGTTTTGAAGCGGTGATTCCAATGATCTGACCATACATATTAATAAGCGCCCCTCCAGAACTTCCCGGATTTATTGCGCTGTCGGTTTGTATCAATGA
>JAGAZW010000059.1 GCA_017939855.1 Clostridia bacterium
AGATGTTATGTCATCACACTTCCAATATTGGAAGTGTGATGACATACACAAAGTGGTTTCAGATACCGTTTATTACTTTAACTACATTAAACCGTTAAGAAAACTAAATAAAAAACCACCTGTTCGATATAGAATCGAACAGGCAGCTTAATTGTGTTTTTTGTGTCTACTAACTATTGACTATTTCACGAGGAATATCTTGCCTGATTTTTTATTTATTTGCCTCTTTTCCTTTGTGACAGTTTTGCCTGAATTCCGAAGGAGTACAGTGAAAATAATTGCGAAAAGACCGTGTAAAATAGCAGTGATCGGCGAAACCGCATAGGGCTGCTATATTATGAACATTTTCTGATGATGATTTTAAAAGCTCTTGGGCTTGTTCGAGTCGGAGTATTTTTATGTATGTCATAACCGGAAGACCGGTTACCGCTTTGAATTTTCTGCAAAAATAACTTTCGTCATATCCGAATTTTTCGCTTAAGGCGGAAGTTGTGAGCTGTTCTGAAAAATGAGAATCAATAAATTTAATAATGTTTGAAAGTTTCGTATTCGGCGTATTTTCGCTTTTTTGTTCAACATAGCAATATTTATAAAGTAAAGCAAAAATATTAAATATTTTACTTTGAATCATAAGTATACTTTCGGCATTTTTGGTTTTAGTAAGCTCGGCAATTTCCATAATGCAATTATATAGTTCTTTGCTGTTGCATCGGCTGGAGAACAAAATCTTGGAATTAAGAATAGGTTCAATATAACGTATTGTTGCAACCGAATTGTTAATATAGTCATTAAGGTCTAATGTAATATGTCTATATTTAACACCGTTTTTTCCGGATATGCCGTGATGTATCTGTTTTGGACATAACACTGCAATATCGCCAGGCAAATATTCAACTGTCTGCTCGCTCAAGTGAATAACAAGGCTACCTTCTTCAACTAATATAAACTCTATTCTTTCGTGCCAATGGGGCGGAAATAATTGCACATCGGGTTCGGCAGCAGTGGAACTAAGTTTAATAGAATTTTCGTTAAAAATGATAGGAGCTAATTCTTTGTTGATATCAAGTTTCATAAGTGATAACCTCATGGGAAAAGATAAAATTGTTATAATAAAATCAAAATAGTTCTAGTATCTTGACTTATTTATCATAACATATAACTAAAAAAAAAGCAATAAGGCTAAAGTGTTTTATTAAAATCACTTGAAAATAAATTGAACGATATGCGATAAGATACCAAAAAGCAAGATTATATCTTGCCCAACCTTGCTTTTGTAGGGGAGGTGGTGTGGGTGTCGGGTGGACACCTCTGCTGGAAGTAAGCACCGACCGAGGCGGCAGCCGAGACCACCCCTCCCGATAAATTCGTCAATGAAAAACGGGAGGCGAAACGCCTCCCCTACAATATGATTTCTATATCCGTGCCGAAGGCACACATTATCTCTTCACTCTTCACTATTACCTATTACCTAAAAAACGACTCCTTTCGGAGTCGTTTTTTCTTAGTCACAACAAATGTCGTTATTCTTTTTTGTCGGCTTTTTCGGTGCGGGGTCGGTAACATCGCCAAGACCGCTTGTTTCTGAGAAAATAACATTTGCCTTTGTCATTTCAACTGCATCGGTAGGAACAATAATTTTCGATGCAGTACCGTTAGACATAGCAACCAATGCTTCATATTTTTTAAGTTCTAAAACACCTAAATCAGGGTTTGCGGCTTTAAGTGCGGCAATACCGTCGGCCTCGGCCTTTTTAGCAAGTAAAATCGCCTTTGCTTCACCTTCGGCACGGGCAATTCGAGCATCACGTTCACCTTCGGCAGCCAAAATCATTGCTTGTTTGTCACCTTCGGCACGAGTAATAACCGCTGCCTTGTGACCTTCGGCTTCCAACAAGGTTTCACGGCGGTCACGCTCGGCTTTCATTTGCTTTTCCATCGCATTTTGAATTTCAGCGGGCGGAATAATATTTTTAAGTTCAACGCGGTTAACCTTAATTCCCCATTGGTCAGTAGCGCTGTCAAGAATTTCGGTCATTTTTCCGTTTATTGTATCGCGTGATGTCAAAGTGTCGTCAAGTTCTAACTCACCAACAATATTACGCAAGGTGGTTGCAGTAAGGTTTGAAAGTGCGCTTATGGGGTTAACCGCACCGTACGTGAAGAGCATTGCATCAAACACCTTAAAATAAACAACTGTGTCAATCTGCATTGTAACATTATCTTTTGTAATAACGGGTTGAGGTGGAGAATCCAAAACCTGTTCTTTAAGGGTTACGCGCTTTGCCACGCGGTCAATAACAGGAATTAAAAAATGAAGTCCCGCATTCCAGGTTTTGCAATATTTACCCAAACGCTCAACAACGTGCTCGCTGGCTTGTGGCACAATTCTTAAACAAAGCAACGCAAGAACCACAATAATTACCAAAATAACAAAAAACTCCATAACTTTTCCTCCTTTTATTTAGGGCTTCACCCCTTATTAAAATTATATCAAAAACTGTATAAATTGTAAAGGGGGATTTGAGTGGGGGCGCTGTCTTTCCAGTCGAGAGAGTCAACATCAGATATAAAAGTAGAGATTTATATTACTTGAAATTGAATGGCCTAGATGCTATAATAAATGCATTAATAATAAATTGCAATGCTTTTAAGGGTGATTTTTGTGGAAAAAAGAAATGAAGAATATGTACCTCAGTTTGATTTGGACAATGTAGAAGAGAAAAAAATTGAATTAAAAAAATGTATAAAGTGTGGAAAACCTTCTGTTTCTTTGCATGACGGATGTTGTTTTGAGTGTAGACGACAGGAAAAGACTTTACGAGGCGAAACTATAAGAGAGTATTACGAAAAACAAGATAAAAACAAATCAAATTTACGTATAACTACTATTTTGGCTGTATATATAGTTATTTGTTTGCTAATTATTTTAATTTTAGCAGATATAATACCTGCTAGTGAAACACTAAAAAAAGCGTGCTACAAAGGTTTAGTGGGTGCTATCTCAGCTGGAATTATAGGTGCGATATCTTGGCCAATTAGCAAGTTGATAAATTATAAAAAATAAAATGGATGACTAAGAAAGAAGAAACACAGGGGACGGTTCTGTGTGTTTACGCTACATAAATTTAGACGGTGCTAATTAGCACCGTCTCTCTTTTTGCCTCCCTTGTGTAAAGGGAGGGGGACCGCTTTGG
>JAGAZW010000060.1 GCA_017939855.1 Clostridia bacterium
AATATGATGCTTGTGTTAATTTTATGAAGGGCGCAATTCAGTGTAGTAATAAGGTTACAACGGTTTCTCCAACATATTCGCATGAAATACTTGATCCTTATTATTCTCACGGACTCGACTCAATTCTTAAAGAATTTACCTATAAACTGACCGGCATAGTTAATGGTATAGATTACGATGTGTATAATCCCGAAACCGATAAGCATATCTATAAAAACTACAATGACGATGACATTTCTGGTAAATTAATAAACAAAGAGGAGCTTCAAAAACAAGTGGGTTTGCCCGTGAAATCAGACGTTCCACTTATAGGAATGGTAACAAGACTGGTTAATCATAAGGGAATTGACCTTGTAAAATGTGTTTTTGAGGAGCTATTAAAGGCTGATTTACAGTTTGTTATTTTGGGCTCTGGTGAATGGGAGTTTGAAACCTTCTTCTATGAAATGGCACAAAAATATCCCGATAAGGTAGCTCTCAAGTTAGGATTCGATGAAAATTTAGCTCATAAAATTTATGCCGGTGCAGATATCTTTCTTATGCCAAGCAAGAGCGAACCTTGCGGACTTGCTCAGATGGTTGCCTTACGTTACGGTACAGTACCTATTGTCAGGGAAACCGGTGGTCTTAAAGATACCGTAACCGATAGCGGCGATGGCGAGGGCAACGGCTTTACCTTCTCAAGCTACAATGCCCACGATATGCAAAACGCAGTTTGGCGTGCTCTCTCGGGATATTCCGATATGTTGGGCTGGGATATTCTTCGTCGCAGAGCAATGACTTGTAATAACAGTTGGGCTGCCTCAGCCGGACTTTATATAAAACTTTATAAAGAAATAATTTAAATTGAAAACATTGAGGGCTGCCGCCCTCAATGTTTATGGAGTATGATATGTCAGCTTTTCTAGAAATTATTAAAACGGTTATTCTTGGTATAGTTGAGGGAATTACCGAGTGGCTTCCTATTAGTAGTACAGGTCATATGATACTTGTAGACGAATGTATGAAACTAAATGTCCGTGACGAATTTATGGACATATTTTTGGTTGTTATTCAACTTGGTGCTATACTTGCCGTTTTATTGTTGTTTTGGAATAAATTATGGCCTTTCCATCTTAGAAAGACGGTTGTTAAACCATATTTTAAAGAGGATACAGGCATAAAAAAATTATGCAACAACTATGTACATATGGATAAAATTCTTTTGTGGGTTAAAATTCTTATTGCGAGTATACCTGCTGCAATATTAGGACTTGTGTTTGACGATTTGATCGATGAAATGCTGACGGGTGAAATGAGAGCGTATGTGGTTGCCGCAACATTGATAATATACGGCGTTCTCTTTATTATTATTGAAAGCATTAATAAAAAAGAGAAAATTTTAACTTCATCGGATATGCCGTATTCCACTTCGTTATTTATCGGTTTAATTCAATGTTTAGCACTTGTTCCGGGAACTTCTCGCAGCGGTTCAACAATACTTGGTGCTACGCTTCTTGGTACCTCACGCACCTGTGCTGCTGAGTTTTCTTTCTTTTTATCGGTTCCAGCAATGATTGGCGGAAGCATAATAAAGTTGCTCAAATTCTTTTTAGATGGCAACAAATTTTCAATGTATGAAATCCTAATTTTATTTATAGGGTGCGTCGTCGCTTTTGCAGTATCTGTCTTTGCAATTAAATTCTTGGTTTCGTATATCAAACGTCATGATTTTAAGGCATTCGGTTATTACAGAATTGTTTTAGGTGCGTTTGTTTTGTTGTATTTCTTATTTATTGCCAAGTAACATACAAGTTTATTTTCACATAAAATGAATTGGTAGCCTGACGGATCAGCTTCCGCCGGGCTAAAATATTTTTATCACACTGTTTAAACCGAGTAAATAAAGGTAAAAATATCATTAGAAATCAATTCGGAGTGTGAAGAAAAAATGAATATTAAACGCGGTGACATCTATTATGCGGATTTAAGTCCGGTAGTAGGGTCTGAACAAGGCGGTATAAGACCGGTTCTTATTGTTCAGAATGATGTTGGCAACAGATATAGTCCAACAGTAATTGCAGCTGCGATAACTAGTCAGCATGATAAAAGCAACCTTCCAACCCACATAAAGTTAGAAGCGGACGGATGTGGTCTTGCAAAAGATTCGATTGTTCTGCTTGAGCAGGTAAGAACTATTGATAAGAAACGCCTAAAAGAAAAAATGGGGTGTCTTGACAACGGCGCTATGGGTTTGGTGGACAAGGCACTTACTGTTAGTTTTGGTCTAACCGAAAACAACACATTTTTATAAGTTGGCTTACATATAAGCCAATAATTGCAGTGGCGTCCTGACTTAGAAAAATCAGGACGCCACTGCAATATTGCCTGTGCCAAAGTTATCCCCCTGTTCTAAGGAGGCAAAAACAGCTTTTATCGAGGAGTAGACAATAAAAAAGCACCTTAGTATAGTAAAAGTGATTTGTCGGCTACACAATCAATACATAAGACTTTATTTGAAGAATACCTTACAGTATCCCTAAATGTTGCTTAAAATATCGTATTCCCAATAAAGAGTTGGACGATTATCCGGGTGTAATGTAACGAGCGCCTATGATTGACGGCTGTACAACAATAATATAGAATAAAAAATACTTGACAGACGAAATTTGTGGTGGTATAATAACAAAAAATGAAAAGGCTGTGACGAAGACG
>JAGAZW010000061.1 GCA_017939855.1 Clostridia bacterium
ATATCTCTATTGGAAATGTCAAGGATTTATAAAATTAAACCTACCAAGCAACTTTTTTATATCAGAATACCACTTATTATACCATCGCTGCTGACATCCCTTGTAAATTCGTTAGGTCTTGCCTGGAAGTCTGGTGTTGCAGCCGAAGTAATTTGTTTGCCCTCGGTATCACTCGGCACAATTTTATGGAGTGCTAAAGGCAATGTGGATTTTGAGCAGGTTTATGCTGTAACGCTTACCGTTGTTGTACTGAGCATTGTAATTGAAATTTTATTAAAATTCTTTGTTAAAAAACTTTTGAAAGGCAGAACTTAATAATGAGAATTGAGCTTAAAAACATTGTTTTTTCATACGAAGATAATAAAATTTTAGATAACTTTAACCTCGAAATAAATGAGGGTGAGTGTATATGCTTATCCGGCAGATCCGGATGTGGCAAAACAACAATTGCCCGACTTATTTTAGGGCTTGAAAATTCGCAAAGCGGCACAGTTATCGCACCAAAGCATATATCCTGTATTTTTCAAGAGGATAGATTACTTAACCACCTAACTCTCAAAAAAAACGTATACCTACCGCTTTCAAAAGAACAATATGACCTTGCCGATTGTCTTATTGACGAATTAGGGCTATCTAAGGCAAAAAAAAGCAAGGCTTGGCAGCTGTCAGGTGGTATGAAGCGCCGCACAAGTATAGCTATGGCTATAGCCTTTGCAGGTGAAGCACTAATTTTAGATGAACCGTTCAATGGGATTGATGACGCAAACAAACAAATTGCAGCAAACATCATTAAACGTGAATTTTTAGATAAAGGAAAGCCCGTTCTTCTTATATCACATATAAGCGAGGACGCTCAATTACTGAACGCTAAAAATATTCTTATATAATAAACAATCCTAACCGCAATCCTATTATAACTAAAAACCAGTCGAATTACCCAACTTTGCACATCAAGGTTGGGCGGTTCGGCTGGTTTTTTTTATTTTTTCTTTTAAAAACTCGCAGAGTTCAACACTCTGTGACCTAGATTATAACATAGCAAAGCCCTTTATGCAAGTGTTTTATCAGTGTTTTTAGATAATTTTATCATTTTAAATAATTATAACTTTTTGCATCTTAATAGGTTTTGTAGTTTTTTAACATATTGAGCCGTCAGATTTGCCGTCTTGATAGTGGAAGAATCATTTGCCGGGAGGTATTTTTATATGTCAAAAAGAGGAGAAAACATTTACAAGAGAAAAGATAACCGCTGGGAAGCCCGATATATAAAGGAATACCGAGCTGATGGCAGCGCAAAATTTGGATATTGTTATGGAAAAACCTACAAAGAAGCAAAACAAAAGGTGGTTAATGCAAGAACTGCTTTATATTTAGGCAATTCACCCAAAGTAGACAAACTTGACAAAAGTTTTGATTCATTTTGTGATGAATGGATTTTACTCAAGCGAAACAAGGTAACGGAATCTACCTTAATTAAATACTCAAATACAATTAAAAATCATATAAAACCGCATTTTAATAACTGTCAGCTTTCTTATTTCTCTACCCAAAGCATAAGTAATTTCTGCGATCATTTAGTCAGAGATAAAAAACTCGCTTCAAAAACAGTCAAGGATATTCTTAATGTGCTTAACGCTATATTAAAGCATATAAGGAAAGAAATTCCAACCCTGTTTGCAAATACGGAAATCACTTATCCCAAAAGGACAAAAAAAGAAATTAGAATACTTTCTCTTTGCGAACAAAAAAGTTTAATGACATTTCTCTTAAAAGAAACCGACAATTTTAAATTAGCAACAGCCTTAGCTTTAATGACAGGATTACGCATAGGTGAAATTTGCGCTTTAAGGTGGGGTGATATTTCCTTAGAGGAAAAAACATTAAAAGTAAAATACACCATGCAAAGACTACAAAATTTTGAAAATAACACACTTAAAAAAACTAAGATAGTTATCACAGAGCCTAAAAGTCCAACATCATTAAGAACTATACCCTTGACTGATTTTGCAACAGAACTATGCAAAAAGCATTATGTTTCTAATCCGGAAGCTTTTTTGTTAACATCAAAACCAGATAAATTTGTCG
>JAGAZW010000062.1 GCA_017939855.1 Clostridia bacterium
CTCCCCTTTCGACCGCATTTAGAATATTAACGGGTGTCCCAACACCCATAAGATAACGGATTTTATTTTCCGGCATATGAGGGGTTACCGTCTCGATTATGTCATACATAACCTCTGTTTCTTCACCTACAGCAAGTCCACCAATGGCGTAACCGTCCAAATCTAAATCGGCAATTTCTTTCATATGATTTACCCTTAAATCAGGAAAAGTACAGCCTTGATTTATACCAAAAAGCATCTGTTCTCTATTTACGGTATTTTCAAGGGTATTTAGCTGTGCCATTTTTTCCTTACATCGTTTAAGCCAACGGGTAGTTCTTTCACAGGATTCTTTTGAATAAGAATGAGTAGCAGGATTTTCTACACACTCATCAAACGCCATAGCAATAGTAGAACCTAAATTTGACTGAATCGTCATGCTTTCCTCAGGACCCATAAAAATACGTTTGCCATCAATATGACTTGCAAATGTAACTCCCGCCTCCTCGATATGTCGCAGCTGCGCCAATGAAAAGACCTGAAAACCTCCGCTATCGGTAAGTATAGGCCCGTCCCATGTGGAAAATTTATGAATTCCACCGCAATCTCTTATAACCTCATCGCCGGGGCGAACATGTAAATGATAGGTATTTGAAAGCATAACCTGACAACCTAGTGTCTTTAGGTCTTCTGCAGAAACCGCACCCTTAATAGCGGCACTGGTTGCTACATTCATAAATGCGGGTGTTTGAACCGTTCCTCTGTTAGTAACAAGTTCTCCCCTTCTCGCTCCATTTTCCGTTTTTAACAGTTTAAACATAATAACTCCTTAACAGATAAGCTTTGTATTATAAAGTTACAGGATGAGCATTGCGTCATCGAAGGTTACGGCATATGTGATGCCACAACCAATGAATAGTGAATAGCGAATAATGAATAATTTCGGTGTCGGCTTTGCCGACGATTTATATTAGTGCCAAAGGCACTCCTTAATTCTTCATCATTCATTATTCATTCTTCACTTATACAATGAGCATTGCGTCACCGAAGCTAAAAAATCTGTATTTCTCCTGAACTGCTATATTATAAGCGTTCATTGTATTTTCATACCCCGCAAAAGCGCTAACTAACATAATAAGAGTGCTTTCGGGAAGATGAAAATTTGTAATAATTGCGTCCATACATTTAAATTGATACCCCGGATATATAAATATTCCGGTATCATCAGAGCACGGAATAATCCTTCCGTATTTTGAAGCAACACTTTCGATTGTCCTACAGCTTGTAGTGCCAACACAGATTACTCTTCCGCCATTTTTCTTGCAATTATTAATTTTTTCAGCAGACTCTTTTGATACTTCATAATGCTCAGTGTGCATTTTATGGTCAGTAATATCCTCAACCTTAACAGGTCTGAATGTTCCAAGACCTACATGCAAGGTTACATAAGCAGTATCTATTCCTTTTTTCTGCAAATCCAGTAACATTTCATTTGTAAAATGCAAACCGGCCGTTGGAGCTGCTGCAGAGCCCAATTCCTTTGAATATACGGTTTGGTATCGTTCTTTATCCCTGAGTTTTTCCTTTATATAAGGTGGAAGTGGCATCTGTCCTATTTCGTTAAGAGCAGCAAAAAAGTCCCCCTCGCAAGAAAATTCGATTATTCGATTACCGTCTTCTAAAACGTCAACAACTTTTGCTGATAATTTATCACTAAACTTAAATTGATGACCTGTCTTCGCCTTTTTTCCCGGTCCTGCTATAACCTCCCAAATTAGAAGACTCTTTTGTTTAAGCAGAACAAATTCAACAACTGAACCTGTATCAGTCCTGGTACCAAACAGTCTTGCAGGTAAAACCCTTGTGTTGTTAAGTACCAGGCAATCGCCAGGTTTGAGAAAATCATTTAAATCACAGAATTTTTTATGTTCAAGGCTACCGTTTTCTTTTGACAAAACCAAGAGTCTGGATGAGTTTCGAGGTTCGATGGGAGTCTGAGCAATAAGTTCTTCAGGAAGTTTATAAAAAAAATCACTTTTTTTCATTATAACACCGCAAACTTTCTTAATTTAATATTTAAAATCATTTGACAAACATACCGTATAATGATATATTTATTGTAATAAAATATATTATATTGCAATTTTATGTTTTAAGCAACAAAAATTTTGCAATATCTAAAAAGGAGTCCCAAAAAATGAAAAAGTACAATGTTGGTATTGTTGGTGCAACCGGTATGGTAGGTCAGCGATTTGCCCTTCTTCTGACTGACCACCCCTGGTTTAACGTAACCGCACTTGCTGCAAGTCCTAGAAGTGCAGGTAAATCTTATAAAGAGGCTGTAGGTAGTCGTTGGGCTATGACCGACCCTATGCCCGAATCTCTTAAGGATATGACCGTTTTAGATGCAGTTGAAGATATCGAAACAGTTGTATCAAAGGTTGATTTTGTATTCTGTGCTGTTGATATGAAAAAGGATGAAATCAAGGCTTTAGAAGAGGAATATGCAAAACACGAATGTCCTGTTGTTTCAAACAACAGCGCTCATCGTTTCACCCCTGATGTTCCTATGGTAATTCCCGAAATCAACCCGGAGCATATTGAAATTATTCATTCACAGAAAAAGCGTTTGGGTACAAAAAGAGGCTTTGTTGCCGTAAAATCCAATTGTTCACTCCAAAGCTATGTTCCGGCACTCTATCCTCTTGACAAATTTGGCATTGAAAAATGTCTTGTTTGTACATATCAGGCAATATCCGGCGCCGGTAAAACATTTGAACGTTGGCCCGAAATGGTTGATAATGTAATTCCCTATATCGGCGGTGAAGAAGAAAAGAGTGAAAAAGAGCCTCTCAAAATTTGGGGTAAAATTACAGGCAACGAAATCGTACCTGCAACCGAGCCTAAATTCACAGCACAGTGTCTGCGTGTTCCCGTATCAGACGGTCATATGGCAGCAGTTTTTGTGAGCTTTAAGAATAAACCCTCAAAAGAGGAGATACTTGAAGTATGGAAAAACTTTAGCGGTGCTCCCCAAGAATTAGAGCTTCCTCATGCTCCTAAGCAGTTCCTTAACTACTTTACCGAAGACAATATGCCTCAAACTAAACTAAACCGTAACCTCGAAGGCGGTATGGCTGTATCTGTGGGTCGTCTTCGTGAAGATACTCAGTATGATTATAAATTTGTTTGTCTTTCACATAACACCCTGCGTGGTGCCGCAGGCGGTGCAGTTTTACTCGCCGAACTTCTTTGCGCAAAGGGTTATATGGACAAATAAAATTAATTTAATATTATGAAGGGGTTTTCTTTATGAAACAAAGAATTTTCACCGGTGCCGCAACAGCACTTATAACACCTATGAATCCTGATTACTCTGTGAATTTCACTAGGTTAGAGCAGCTCGTTGAGGAACAAATAACGGCAGGGATAGACGCTCTTGTTGTTTGCGGAACAACGGGTGAAAAATCCACCCTTCGCTATGACGAACACATTAAAGTAATTGAAACTGCTACAAATAAAGCGGCAGGCAGAGTCCCAATTATTGCAGGAACCGGCAGTAACGATACTGTATATTCGGTAGAGCTTTGTAATGATGCGGAAAGTGTAGGTGCTGACGCTTTTTTAATGGTAGCACCATATTATAATAAAACTTCACAAGCCGGACTCGTAGCTCATTATAATTATATTGCAGATCGTGTTAATAAACCGATTATTCTTTATAATGTTCCCTCTCGTACCGGTGTTGCAATTAAGCCCGAAACATATAAAGAGCTTTCAAAACATGAAAAAATCGTTGCGGTAAAGGAAGCTAATGGAGATTTGTCATCTGTTGCACAAACAAAATATCTTTGCGGTGATGATTTAGATGTTTATTCGGGTAATGACGACCAGACCGTGCCTATTATGTCTTTAGGCGGTGTTGGTGTGATTTCTGTTCTTTCAAACTTCATGCCCAAATTAATGCACGATATCTGTGAATTGTATCTTTCCGGAAACACTCAAGAAGCTTTAAGTCTTCACATTAAGCATATCGGTCTTATGAATTCGTTGTTTGGTGATGTAAACCCCATCCCCGTTAAAGAAGCAATGAATTTAATTGGTATGAATGTGGGACCATGTAGGCTTCCTCTTTACACTATTGATACTCCTGCTAAGTCTTTACTGATTGAAAAACTTAAGGAATGTGGTTTTGATTTAAAATAATTATTGGATGTGAAAAAATTGATTAATGTACTTCTTTCCGGCGTTTGCGGGAAAATGGGAAAAAATGTTGTTGCTTGTCTTGATAATGACAAGGATGCTAAAATTGTGTGTGGTGTTGACATTGCTGATGAATACTGCTCATTTCCTGTCTATCATAGTTTTGACGATGTAACATCTATACCTGATGTTATAATTGATTTCTCTAATGTGGTTGTTTTGGATAAATTACTTAAATTCGCAATTTCAAATAAGGTTCCTGCTGTTCTTGCTGTTACGGGATATGATGAAAAGCAAATTGCAACAATTAAAAAGGCTTCAAAATTAATTCCGATTTTCTTTACTGCAAATATGTCTTTAGGCGTTAATCTGCTTTGTTCTTTGGTTAAAAAAGCTGCTGCCGTTTTGGCAGATGATTTTGATATCGAAATTATTGAAAAACAACATAATCAAAAGCTTGATTCGCCAAGTGGAACAGCGATTATGTTAGCAAATTCGGTAAATGATATTTTCAATGATAGATTCACCTATGAATATGATCGTCATTCAAAACGAGCTAAACGAACACAATCTGAAATCGGTATTCATTCTGTTCGTGGCGGCACTATCGTTGGTGAACATGACGTAATTTTTGCCGGACGTGACGAAGTTATTACACTCTCCCATTCTGCAACTTCAAAAGAAGTTTTTGCAATAGGTGCTATTAAAGCGGCAAAATTTATATTTGATAAAGAACCTGGTCTATATGATATGAATGACATACTTAATTTAAAATAAATCCTAACAAAACAAAAAAGCTCCTCATATAATGTACTGATTACATTATATTGAGGAGCTTTTTTATGGAAAATTTTCCTTATCATATCGAAACGGATGAAGATTTAAGAAGTTATGAAAATTATGCGAACGAAAATGGTTTAAGCCGAATGAACGAAATGTCAACCGATATCAACATGCCTCC
>JAGAZW010000063.1 GCA_017939855.1 Clostridia bacterium
ACCTGCTATTGCGGTAACAGAGCTGATTATAGGAGCGCCCTGTGACACGCCGGAAGTCAGCTCCGGTGCAAACTGCTCAAACGCAGATATATCAATATCCACATCCGGAGTGCAAATTTCATAAGAATACTCCGGTGCGCCCTTAAATACCGGGGAAGGGAAGTTCATAGTTGTTGATGCTGAATCGGTGCTTTCTGCAAAAACACTAATACAGGGCACGAAAATGTTAATAATCATTATCGTTACCAACATAAATGAAGAAATCGTTTTTAGAAAATTACCTTTACACATATTTTACCTCCATTTGACAAATAAATATTTGCCATTATATGATACACCAAAACTTTCAAATTGTATTTGAAATATATTTTTTAAATTTTGTGCAAACCACATCTGTGCATCATATTCTCAACAACCCATATGTATTGTAGAGGCTCCTGCTCAAAGCTTCTAAATTTAATGAAAATACGCATTATTTTAAAAAAAGCTTTAAAATAGTTTAAATATGTGGTATCATAAATTTGAAATATGTGCGGTAGACCCTCTGCCATATTTTCTTAACCAGGAAAGGATGTTTTTTATGACAAAACGTATTTTGTGTCTCGCTTTAGCGGCAGTTCTTGCATTTTTCTTTTTTTCTTGTAGCAAAAAAGAAAAAGTCCCAAGTACAATGACATTTAAAAAAGGTTCACCTTCTGCTCACGGTGACAAGTTTGACGCTCCGAAAATTGAGCAGAGTACAAACGGCCCCATTATAGCCGAATTGTCAAAACAGGCTCTTCCTGATGACAGTATAACCCTCGCAGGTCAGGGTTTTTCGGATTCTTCTCTAAAGGCTTATGTTTACGCTTTAGACAAAGACGGTAAAGCACAGACAAAAGAAACTAAATATACCGTCATTGATGACCAGACTATGTCTGTACTTATTGATGAATCTTTAAGATTTGGTGTATATGGTGTGTATCTGGAAAATTCAGAAGGCACCAGTGCTATGAAGTATGTTAACCGTCCTAAAATTTGGAATGTTGGTATGACAAAACTCGCAGCAGGCGATACCTTTAATATTTACGGTGAAAATCTAACTACCGATTTAGGCGATAAGGTTCGCATTTATCTTATCAACAACAATAAATATTGTCAGGTCGAGCCTGTTTATGCAGACCCATATAAAATATCATTCAGGGTGCCGCTTGGTCTCAAAGACGGCGCTGAATATGAAGTAAAAATTCATACAGGTCACGGTGGCAACCTAGGATTTGCAACAGCACCGCAAAAGCTTCTTTTCTCTTCCAAAGATCCCGACGCTTTCAGCGGAGAAACTATCGATATTACCGATTTTGGCATCGATCCTACCACTACTGACAAAAGCCTTGATGCTTCACCTATAATTCAAGAAGCTATTGATTCTGCCAATGACGGCGATATAATTTATCTGCCTGCAGGCGTTTACTACTGCGACTCCAATATTGAAGTTTCAAAATCAGTTAAAATTATGGGCAGTAAAAAAGGTGATACCGTTCTCGTTACATCAAACGAGATGGAAAATTATCTTTTTATGGTAGACATAGGTCATGTTGAATTTACGAATATAAATTTCCGACGTGTTTGCGAATCTGATACAATAAAGTCCGGATTTATAAGCTATTGTGGCGACCAGACGGATACCGATTTCTTCAATTTATACATTCATGACTGTGATTTTCTTCAAACTGTACTCCCCGAATATAAAAGTAAGTATCCTTGCATTTACTTTACCGATGCTGCAAATATTATAATTGATGATAATACTTTCGATGCGACATCTACAGTTTGCGGATATTACAGCTCTAAAGTTGCGGTAACAAACAATAATGCTAAAATGAGTCTTTATGCAGGAACCTACTATTCGCAAGATTCCTCATTCTATACCGGCGTTTCAGACCTCGACATAAGTCGCAACACATATATCGGCAAAGATTATGAAATTGATTCCTCCGGAAGACTTGATAAAGATGATATGACTGTGGGAAGATGGGTGGTTATTCAAGGTACTTGCTCAAATCATTACATATCAAATAACACCGTTAAAGCCGGTGGTATACCTGGATTTGGTGCGGGCGAGCAGCTGCTTTATGAAAATGTTCAGCCAAAGTATGAAGGCGCTATTACTGCCGCAGACGATTCCACACTTACACTTGCACAAAGCAGTGGGTATATAGTAAATTCCGGTGATATTGTCACTATTATCGACGGTACGGGGTTTGGTCAATATGCTCTTGTTTCATATGCCAGTAAGAACCTTGTTCACCTGGACACAGCCTTCACAATTACTCCTGATAGCACAAGCACTGTTATTATTTCAAGCAATTTCCATAATTCCGCCGTTTATAAAAACTTTTTTAACGGTCATACAAATTATCCTGAAGGAAAGGCTTCCAGTGGTACCTGCGCCGTAAGTGTTTATGGCGGTATGCACAATATGTTCTTTATGAACAACTACGGAGAACATCTCGCACAAGGTATCTGCATAGTACCCTTCGTTGATGCCACCCGTAATCAAAAAAGTGTTGTTTTCTGGTCGCAGTTCGACGGCAACGAATTTTTCGATACCTCTACCGGATGCAGAATATATCCAGGTGTGTTTTCTGAAGATCATGCTGTTAGCAGTCATGGTAAATACACAGTTGGTATTACCGCCAGAAGAAACTCTTTTGACACTACTAAATCTTACATCAATTATCCCGAATATGGTGGCGACACATTTTTAATATCAATTCATTTCAGAAATCTAACCTCTACCCCATTTATATATGGAATTCTACTCGAACACAACACATTTAAAAATTCTGATAAAAATGACGTTATAACATATAAGAGTTCTGCGGGTGTTATTCTTAGAAATAATAAGAATATCGATGAGGGTTCTGACGGTATTTTAAAAATTGACAATACCCTTGGTGGAAAATTA
>JAGAZW010000064.1 GCA_017939855.1 Clostridia bacterium
TACAAAAGCGTTATATTATAGGCGGTGCTGCGGGCGGCGTGGCAATGCTGGTATTGGCGATAACTACCGGTCTTATCGGATATGGATCGGATCGTATAAAATATTGGCTGGATCCTTGGCTGGATCCAAAGGGTGAAGGCTACCAGACAATTCAGTCTCTCTTAGCAATAGGCTCCGGAGGCGTACTAGGTAGGGGAATAGGACAGTCGAGACAAAAATATCTTTGGGTACCCGAGCCGCACAACGATTTTATTTTCTCAATAGTATGCGAGGAATTGGGTCTGATTGGCGCAACGGTTATAATTATTCTGTTCGCTTTGCTCGTATGGCGTGGATTTACTATTGCTATGCGTTCGCCCGATAAGTTTGGCTCACTTCTTGCGATAGGTCTTACCTTCCAGGTAGGTCTTCAAGCAATGCTTAATATTTGGGTTGTAACAAATACCATTCCTAATACGGGCATTAGTTTACCGTTCTTTAGTTATGGCGGCACATCGCTTGTTATCTTACTTGCAGAAATGGGTATAATTTTATCTGTTTCACGAGGGGCGAGTATGGTTAAAACTTAATTTAGGGGTGAATTTATGCACATATTATTCGCAGGTGGCGGAACAGCAGGTCACATAAATCCTGCACTTGCAATAGCAGGTACCATAAGAAAAAAACATACGGATGCTCATATAAGTTATATTGGCACCCCCGATAAATTAGAGGCGAAATTAGTTCCTGAAAAGGGATATAATTTTAGAACAATCGAAGTTGCGGGTTTTCAACGGAAACTTTCTTTAGAAAACATTATGAAAAATATTTCAGCGGTAAGTAAGGCGGTAACATCGTCTGTAAATGCCAGAAAACTGCTGAAGGAACTCCAGCCTGATATTGTTATAGGTACAGGTGGGTATGTAAGCGGTCCAGTTTTAAGAGAGGCTGCAAAACTGGGTATAAAAAATGCTATTCACGAGCAAAATGCTTTTCCGGGTGTAACTACTAAAATGCTTTGTAAAAATACCGATGTTGTTATGCTCGCTATGCCTGAAGCCCAAAAACATATGTCACTTAATAAAGAACCCGTTATAACAGGAAATCCTGTAAGGGTGGAACTTTTAAACGTCACAAAACAACAGGCAAGAAAAAAGCTCGGCTTTGACAATCGTCCGGTTATACTTTCATTTGGAGGTTCTTTGGGAGCTGAGCGTATAAATCAGGCAGTAGAGGGTCTTATTGAATGGCATACACCGACGCACAAATTTTATCATATTCATGCCACAGGCAAATCGGGATATGATAGGATGATGCAAGGCCTTAAAGAAAAGCAGGTAAAAATTTCCGAGGAAATTGATATCAGAGAATATATAACCGATATGGATATGTGTATGGCAGCTGCGGACCTTGTAATTTGTCGTGCGGGTGCTATAACATTAAGTGAGTTGTGCGCATGCGGTAAACCTTCAATATTGATTCCGTCGCCTTATGTTGCAGAAAACCATCAGTTCCATAATGCAATGACATTGAAATCTGTTGGCGCTGCGGAAATTATAGAAGAAAAAGACCTTACCGACAAAAAACTTATAGAAGTTGTTGAATCGCTTATAAGTGACGAGGATAAACTTTCATCAATGTCAAAAGCGGCAGGCAAAAACGCAATTATTGATGCTAATGAACGGATTTACAAGGTTATAATGGATTTATATAACAAAAAATAATGACAAACTTACTCTTTTTCTCATAGTATGAAATGAATTGTTTCATTTATGGGAGGGTGAGGTATGTCTGAAATTGTTATTGAAGGCGGTTTAAAACTTAGCGGAGAAATATGTGTACAAGGTGCGAAAAACAGTGTGTTGCCGGTTCTGGCGGCAACGGTGTTAGCAAGTGACGAGTGTATTGTACATAACTGTCCGGATATATCCGATGTTGAGACTTCTTTGAAAATTTTAGCTTCACTGGGTTGTGATTGTTTTAAAGACGGCAGCAATGTAGTTGTCAATCCAACGCAAATGTGCCGCAACTGTATCCCTGAGTCACTTATGCGTGAAATGCGTTCGTCGGTAGTTTTTTTAGGTGCCATTCTTGCAAAAATGGGCGAAGCAGTAATCAGCAGTCCCGGTGGTTGTGAGCTGGGTCCAAGACCTATTGATTTGCATATTTCTGCACTCAAACAGTTGGGCGCACAAGTTTATGAGGAGCATGGAGATCTTCGTTTTGTTGCTCCTTCGGGACTTAAAGGGACGCAGATAAATCTTTCATTTCCCAGTGTGGGAGCTACAGAAAATATTATCCTTGCGTCAGCTACAGCTAAAGGAACTACCGTTATTCATAATGCAGCAAAAGAGCCTGAAATAAGTGATTTGGCAGACTTTCTAAACAGTGCGGGCGCCAGAATCTACGGTTGTGGCTCTGATACAGTGGTAATTCATGGCGTCGATAAAATTTTTTTTGCAGAGCATACAATAATACCCGACCGCATAGTTGCCGCTACCTATATGGCGGCAGTGGCAATTACAGGGGGAAATCTGATTTTAAAAGATGCTTCTCCATCACATATGGTTTCAATTATTTCTGTTTTTAAAGATTGCGGTTGTGATGTGAGTCTAAAGGGAAAAGCGATAAGAATTTCAGCACCTGAAAAACTTATCCGTGTACCTACGATAAGGACATTAGTGCATCCCGGATTTCCGACAGACGCAGGACCTGTGATTATTGCTATGCTAACAAAGTCAAAGGGCACTTCTGTTTTTGTTGAAAATATTTTTGAAAACAGATTCAGATATATAGATGAGCTGAAA
>JAGAZW010000005.1 GCA_017939855.1 Clostridia bacterium
CTCAAAATTAAAATAGTATCTTCCTTCAGAGTGTAGATATTTGAATTTTGCCCAATTTTCCATTCGCCTTGCAAAAGATAAATAAAGTCATGATCCTGCATTTTACGTTTAGGATGGGTAAAAGGTTTGCTATAATAATTAATATTTGCCTCAGTTATCTTTCGCCGTGCATCCGTATTAAAACAAATCTTCATTAGCGAATCCCTTTCACTATATTTTCTTTATTTTACATCATTATTTACCTTTTGTCAATGTTAGCATTTATGGGTTTATGTTAATATAAATAAAAAAGGTTGTTTTTATATGAGAATTTTTGGCAAAGGTTTTAACTTTTCACAAGATGGTCCGGGCAACCGATTAGTTTATCACCTTTCGGGGTGTAACATGCGTTGTCCTTGGTGCTCAAATGCAGACGGCTTATCCTTTAATGCGGGAAAGGAATATAGCATACAGGAAATTTTAAATGAGTGTATTAGTTGTAAAGCGATGTTTTTTTCGGGTGGCGGAGTTACTTTTACGGGCGGAGAAGCAACCGTACAGTACAACCAACTTTTGCCATTGCTCAAAAACCTTAAAAGCGAGAAGATTAACACCGCTTTAGAAACTAATGGAACCTCTAAACACCTTCCAAAACTTTTGGAGTTAGTTGATTATCTTATAATGGATTTTAAGCATTATGACGATGAGATTCTTAAAGAATATACAGGGGTTGGAATTGAGCAAATAAAGAAAAATTACGAGCATACCTGTAACACCGGTCATCAACAGCACATAAGAATTCCACTTATAAACGGTGTTAATACCGATGCGCCGCAGGAATTTGCTAAGTATTTTTCTTCGTTTGATACAAGTTATACTGTTTTTGAGTTTTTGCCTTACCACGAATACGGCAAAGAAAAATGGAAGGGTAACTATAAAATTGAAAATGGTTTTATAACGATGGATGTTTTACAGCAATTCAAAAAAACTTTTGAAGAATATGGTCTAAAAATTATAACTACATAAAAGAGGTGCCATTATGAAAAAAATTTATAAAAAAGGTGAGTTGATTTCCAAGGCAAAAGAGTTATATTTAGAAGAGCGCAACATCAAAAGATTAGACGGTTGGTTTCTTGCTAAAGAGATTGAGATGAAATCTGATTCTAAATATAGTGATTGCAGTGATGAGGTGAAAAAAGCAAAGCTTTTATGCGATGTACTAAGCGAAATCCCAATCAGTTTAAGCGATAATGCGGTTTTCGTTGGAACACAACGTGATGCCTTTGCAATGAGCTATGCTTTAATAAATCCTTCCTTTACCGTAGAGGGTTTTTCGGGATATTGTGACCCTATGGCCATATATAACGATATTGAGCCTAACGATGAATTTACCGCTGAAAGAATTGATAAAGTAAGAAACTTTACCGCCGAGACGAAAATGGTTAAAATGCTCGGCGAAACCTATGGTACGGCGGAAAACTATACTAAAGAAGTTATCTTTTTTGTAGAACAAGTTACAGGACATATCATTCCTGATTTCCGGTATGCACTAAAACACGGTATAGATGCTTTGATTGCTGAAGCCCAGAGCAAAGATGGAGATTTTTATACGGCTTTATCCATTGCGCTTGGCGGCGTGGAAATTCTTATAGGTAGATATCTTGAACTAATTTCTCAACAAAAGAAAATCTGCTCTGAAAAACGAAAAGCCGAATTGGAAAAACTTGAGACTTGCCTTAAAAATATAAACGGTGGCGGAGCATCCGATTTATATGAAGCGCTGCAGCTTTATATTTTACTTTGGGAAATTATGTGTCTTGAGCAAGCTCCAAATCCGTATGCTTTTTCTATCGGAAATGCTGACAGAATTTTTGAGCCTTATAGAAAAGATATGAGCCGTGAAGAAGCATCAGAGCTTTTTTGCCATTTTCTTGTCTTTTATAATGTTGGAACCAGAAGCTGGGCAATTTCACAAAATGTCCTCATAGGCGGCAGAGATGTAAACGGCGAGGATATGACAAATACTATGAGTTATGCTATAATGGACGCATACTTTGAAATGAATTTGCCTCAGCCAATACTTTCCGTAAAATTACATAAGAACACTCCCGAAGAATTATATGAAGAAATGGGCAAATTCTTTTTTACACCCGGCGTTTTAACCCCTTCATTATTTAACGATGATTCATTATTTGCGCTTTTAAGCGACAATGGTGTTGAAATTGCGGATATACCTGATTGCAGCATTGCGGGCTGTCAGGAGCCGCTTATAATGGGTAAGGATAACGGAAATACAACTAACAGTTGGCTTAATTTGCCTAAGGTTTTAGAAATGGTTTTATTAGGTGGCAAATCTGCCATTACCGGCGAACAGCTGATGCAGACAGAGTCGTATGAACTTAGTGATCTGCGCAAAGCGTTTTACAAAACACTTGATAAAGTACTTGATGAAATGGTTACGGCTGCAAATGGTGCGTCTGTAGCTTTATCGGAACTGAAAGTGCCGTTTTTGAGTAGCTTTATGGGTGGTCTTGACTATGGTGCTGATATGCGAGACACCGAAAAACAGGGTACGAAATATAACGGCAGTGGTTGTCTTGTGCACGGTCTTACCGTTTTGGCTGATTCATTTGTTGCAATCGATGAATTTGTAAAAAAATACCCCGATGGCAAGGAAACACTTGTAAATGCAATAAAGAATAATTTTGAAGGTTATGAGGATTTGAGAGAATTCTTGCTCTCTTGCCCAAAATTTGGAAACAATATTGAGATAGTTGATAACGAAGCCGCTGAGATAGCAAGTCGTGTAAGTGATATGTTGAAATCTAAAAAGAATTATCTTAAAAATAGTTTTAGACCCGACTTTTCCAGTCCTTCAACACATTTGACATACGGTTATTGGGTAGGCGCCACTCCTGACGGACGAAAGTCCCGAGATATGCTCGGATATGGCGTTGATCCGCTTTACGGTGAAGCTTCAAACGGTCTTGGATTTAGAATGCTTTCAAATATGAAGCTGCCGTTTGAAAAATTCAGCGGCGGATATGCGTCTCATATAGGTGTTGACCCTAAATTCTTTAGTGGCAACGACTTAAAAGATAAAGGCATACAGTTCTATCGAAACATTATTAAGCCGTTGTTCTTTAATGAGTTTTCTATGGGTGTTTCTCCTTTCTACCTTTATGTGAATGTTACTACTCCCGAAACGCTGAGAAAGGTTCTTGACAATCCTCAAAAATATGCTCCAAGCGGAGTTTATATCATGAGAATACATGGAACCTTTGTAAATTTCTTGGATTTATCACCTGAAATACAGGAAGATATTATTACTAGACTCAACCTAAAATCTACTACCATAGGCTGTTAGGAGTGAAGTTGTGAAAGCGATAGGTATTGATATAGGAACAACCAGTATCTGCGGTGTTGTAATTGATATTAAAACGGGTGAACTTATAAAATCTGTTACAAAGGATAGTAATGCTTTTATAAGTGGCGTTGCAGATTGGGAAAAAATACAGTCGGTTGAAAAAATTATAACGATCGCATCTGAAATTTTAGATAGTTTGATCACAGATGATATTGCCGTTATCGGTGTTACGGGGCAAATGCACGGAATTGTTTATATTGATAAGAGTGGCAGTGCAGTAAGTCCTTTATACACCTGGCAGGACGGCAGAGGAAATCAGCCTTTTGGAGATACTACCTATGCCGAATTTTTAGGCAGTAGCGCAGGCTTTGGCAATGTTACCGACTTTTATAATAAACAAAACGGTTTAGTACCAGAAACTGCAGTAGGATTTTGCACCATTCACGATTATTTGGTTATGCGTTTATGCGGTCTTGAAAAACCGCAGATACATATTACCGATGCTGCAAGTTTTGGTTTGTTTGATTTAAAATCGAAGCGATTTACGTGCGAAAACGGCATTGCTTTTGTTGAGGACTACAAAATTGCAGGTGAGTATAAAAGCATAGCAGTAAGTGTCGCTATCGGTGACAATCAAGCAAGCGTTTTGTCAAGCCTTTCCAGTCAAGATGAGCTGCTTATAAATGTAGGCACAGGAAGTCAGGTGTCGGTTGTATCTGATGATATCATAACTTCAAATAATGTTGAAACAAGACCGTTTTTTGAGAATAAATATATTGCAGTAGGTGCGGCGCTTTGTGGCGGTAGAGCCTATGCTGTGCTCAAAGATTTTTATAAATCTATTTTATCAACCGTTGCCGATGTAGATGATAAAACCGTTTATTCGCTTATGAGCAAATTCTTCGAAGAAGAGGTCGAGGGTTTATTGGTAGATACACGTTTTGTAGGCACCAGAGCAGACAAAACCATTCGCGGTAGTATTCATAATATATCGGTTGAGAACTTTACACCTGCGGCACTTACAAAAGGCGTTCTTGAGGGCATGATAAAAGAACTCTATGATATGTATAAGTCGATGGGTGTGAATATTAAAGGTATAGTAGGCTCGGGTAATGGTATTCGTAAGAATAAAACGTTGATAAAAGCTGCTGAAAAAAGCTTCGGTTATAATTTGAAGATCCCTTATTACACCGAAGAAGCGGCTTTTGGTGCAGCATTGTATGGTATGATTTCTGCTGGCTATTATCAAAATTTGAGCGAAGCAGGAAAAATAATAAAGTTTATTTAGCTATAAATATTGGTAGGTTTTATACGCTAAATTATTCGTCCTATATTGACACACTTGTTGAAAATGTGTCTAAACAAAAATTAAAAGAAACGTCATAAAAGCAGTGGTGTCCAACATTTTGCAAGGAATGTGTTGGACACCACTGTTATATTTGATGTTTTTTTTGATTTTAGATCACTCATCAAATATTATAAAACCAGATATTAATATTTAATATTATTCGCTCCTCAGTGCAGTCACAGGTTCTTTTCTTGCTGCGATTTTTGAAGGGAAAAGACCTGCTATAAATGTAAGCAACATACTTATGATTACAAGCGAAACCGCACTTGAAATAGGAAGTACTGCGATTCCTGAGATTTCGGTAATTGAAAAAATAATTGCATTTATCGGAATTAAGAGTAGCAGTGTTATACCTATACCGATTATACCGGCAACAAAACCGACAATAAGCGTTTCGGCATTAAACACTCTTGAAATATCGTGTTTTGAAGCACCAATAGCTCTTAAAATGCCTATTTCTTTAGTTCTTTCGAGAACAGATATATAGGTAATAATTCCGATCATTATAGATGAAACAATAAGTGAAATGCTGACGAATGCAATTAAAATGTAACTGATAGCATTGATTATTGTTGTAACTGATGACATCATAAGTCCGATATAATCGGTATAACCAATTTGTTTGTCTTCAGCATTTTTTTCATTATATTTTGCAATAAATTCGGAAAGTTTATCCTTAGCTTCAAAATCCGAAGGGTATATTAAGATACTGTTCGGACTTTCAAGATCTGAAACACCCAAAATCAATAGATTTTCTTCATAGCTTGAGGTGCTATATCCCGTGTTAAGATATGATGAAAATTGTTCAACAATTTTTTCATCTTTAATGCCTTGCTGTTTCATCTGAGCAATATAGCCGTTAAATTGTATCTGCTGTTCGGTAGGAAGTGTAGCGATATAAGCATTAAGTTCTTCCATTGTGAAATCTTCATCATTGGGGAAGGGAAGACCTGTTAGTATATCTAATTCCGGATTAGCTTTTTGCTCCTTAACTATTTCACTGTCGTTTACCTGATTAATTAAATACTTAGTAAGTGAATTTAAATATCCAACTGTACCGTATTCAAAATTGCTTGTAGACCTTAAAATACCCACTACCTTAACTTCGGCAGAATTCTTTAACTTTTCGAGCATATATAAGGTGTCTTCGCTCATATCGGTCCAAATTCCCGATTCGTTTTTTTGATAATAATCACTGTTGACCATTAAACGAAAACTTAAGTCAAGGATGTCGTCGTAACTATACTCAGTCTGCACAGGGTCCTCAACTTTTTCGCCGTTCATAGCCGCCTTCATAATATCGGTAAGCTCTTTTGAATCCTTTAGACCCAAGGTATATAAGGTATAATCGCTTATCTGATTGTTTTCATCAACAATTACAACTATTTCATCATAATTTTGTGGCATTCTTCCTGCAATAACATCATACTGCTTATCAAGTAACTCGTCGTTATCAAGAAGCTCGGTCCAGACTTGCATATCACCCATCATCGATACATTTCCCATCGGTGTCTGGGTTTCTGTATCAAAACCTAATGTTTCCATAACTAAACTTGGATTTACACGATAGCCATCCGAGGTATAAATATTCATTTCGGTGGTGTAAGTGTACTTAATATCAGAAGTGTATTTTTCGAGTTCATCTTTGTTTTGTTCAATATATTTTTTGAAACTTGCAAGATCGTTGCTAGTGCTTCCATTTATCATAGCAGCCATCATCTGACGCATAACATCATTTGAATATAAAGTTTTGTCCTTTGGATTTTCTATCTCATGACCCTCCATAAGCTTTTGCATAAGCTCAGAGGAATCGATGGTTGATTTTTCAATTTCAATCGGATAATTTGTGAGCGTTTCTTTTTCAACGTTGTTAATATACAGATCCACTCCGTTTGAAAGGGAGAGAATGAGTGCGATACCGATAATGCCGATTGAACCTGCAAATGAAGTAAGAAAGGTTCTTGCTTTTTTGGTAAGAAGATTTTTGCACGATAGAGAAAGGGCGGTAAAGAATGACATTGAAGGCTTTTTCTGCTTTTTATTATTGGACGACGCTTTTGTATCGTCAGTATATGGGTTTGAGTCATTAATTATTTTACCATCAAACAAATTTAAAATTCTTGTAGAATATTTTTCAGCAATTTCCGGGTTGTGAGTTACCATTATAACAAGGCGGTCATTTGAAATTTCTTTGAGCAGCTCCATAATTTGTACGCTGGTTTCGCTGTCAAGAGCTCCTGTCGGTTCGTCCGCTAAAAGAATTTCAGGATCATTAACAAGTGCTCTGGCAATTGCGACCCTCTGCATTTGACCGCCGGACATTTGATTTGGTTTTTTATTAAGTTGGTCACCTAAGCCCACCTTCTTAAGAACAAGTTTTGCTTTCTCTTTACGTACTGACTTTGGAACCCCGGTAAGTGTTAATGCGAGTTCAACATTTGTTAATACGCTTTGATGTGGGATAAGATTATAGTTTTGAAAAACAAAACCGATAGTATGGTTTCTATAGGTATCCCAATCAGAATCTTTATACCCTTTTGTTGAGCGTCCGGAAATTATAAGATCACCGGAATTATAACGATC
>JAGAZW010000065.1 GCA_017939855.1 Clostridia bacterium
AATCCGTGAATCCATTAAATCGAGCTCAGAAAGAAGCTCTGCTTCAATAAACATAGGTCTGACCGCTGCCCCAAACTCGGGCTCGCCGTGATGAGAAAGAATCATATGCTGGACAAGTACCGTCGTTTTACGGCTTATTCCCAACTTTTGAGCATATTTTTCAATCTTAGTTGCCCCCATAGCAAGATGTCCTAAAAGATTACCTTCAACAGAATACCCTTCGGCAAGACCTGTTTCGTCAACCGAAAATTCTTCGAGCTTCGATATATCGTGGAGCATGGCACCTGCAAGAAGTAGATCCTTATCGACGAAAGGATAAACTCCGCACACCCCTTCACACAACCGTACTATCGAAAGGGTATGCATCAAAAGCCCACCCCTCAAAGCGTGATGAAGCTTAAATGCCGCCGGCCAATAAAGAAGAGCGTTTCTGTTTTCCTCATAGACAGTTATTACTAAGCTTTTAAGTTCCTCGTCATTAAATTCGTTTGCAAGACGGATGATTTCGTTATACATCTGTTCTGCCGAATATCCGCTTGTTCTTACAAAGTCCTCTATTTTGACATTATCTGCATCTACACTTTGGCGAATACGTTCGATTCTCAATTGATCTGCTCCATTATATTGAGAAATTGTTCCTCGAATCTTAACGATATCGTTATTTTTATATTCTCCGTGCTCAGCGATTTCATACCTCCAGAGCTTACCGTTTATTTCACCGGTAGTATCTGAGAGTGTAAAATCCAAGTAAACGTCACCTTTTGATGAAGTTTTTTGCTCAACAGTTTTAACAAGGCAAAAGCCCTCAACCCTGCCGCTATTATCAACCGCTTGAAAATTCATAAAAATCTCCCTTCTGCCGCTTTTAGCAAAAAGAATTTACTTTGTATAATATTATACAACATATTCAGTCGCAATTCAAGAAATATAATCGATATTTTTAAACAAAAAATATATTCCATAATGACTTGACACCTTTTTTTTTAGGGTGTATAATTACGGCAATAAAAACAAGCTCTTAAGGAGGACTTACTGTTGATTAGAAAATATTTAAACAGAGTGTTTATTGACGGACTTTCCGGTATGGCTTTGGGGTTATTTTCCACCCTGATTATCGGAACCATCCTCTGTCAGATAGGCGACATTATAGGTGGACCATTCGGAGGATATTTCATCTCAATGGGAAGTATGGCAAAAACCATCACCGGCGCAGGTATAGGCGTAGGAGTAGCATCAAAGCTTAAAGCTTCACCCCTCACTGCCGTTTCTGCAGCGGTTGCGGGTATGATAGGTGCCTTCCCCACTATCACTTTTGAAAAATTCTCAATAGGCTCTCCCGGTGAGCCTTTGGGTGCTTTTATCGCAGCATACATAGCTATTGAAATCGGATTTTTTGTTTCGGGCAAAACAAAGCTCGACATCATTTTAACGCCCTTATGCTGTATAAGTTTGGGCGCTGCAGCGGGCTACCTTATAGGACCCTATATTTCCCAGTTCATGAAATGGCTTGGAATGCTTGTAAGCATTTCTGTTGACAAATACCCAATTATCGGCGGCATAGTTGTTGCTGTAGTTATGGGAATTTTTCTTACACTGCCCATATCTTCTGCCGCTATAGGTATTGCTATGAACCTTTCTGGTCTTGCAGCAGGTGCAGCGGTAGTAGGATGTTGCTGCAATATGGTGGGCTTTGCCGTTATCAGCTACAGAGAGAACAAGGTAGGCGGTCTTATTGCTCAGGGTGTCGGTACATCTATGCTCCAGATGCCAAATATAATCAAAAACCCTCTTATTTGGATTCCCGCCATCCTTTCCAGTGCCGTTTTAGGTCCTATCTCATCCGCACTTCTTAAAATGACCTGTAACAGTATCGGCTCGGGAATGGGTTCTGCAGGTCTCGTCGGTCAGTTTATGACCTATGAGACTATGATATCAGCAGGAATTTCCCCCATTGTTACATTAATCGAAATTCTTGTTATGCACTTTATCGCTCCTGCCATTTTAAGCCTTGCAATAGCTGAAGTTATGAGAAAGCTTAAATGGATAAAGTCGGGCGACCTAAAGCTACAAAGCACAAACTGATATGACGAAAAAGGATATAGCCTGTAAAGCAGTTGAAAGGCTGGAAGAATTATATCCTGATGCAATATGTTCGCTTAATTATGATTCACCTTTTCAGCTTCTTATTGCTACCAGACTTTCTGCTCAATGTACCGATGCGAGAGTAAATATTGTAACTCCCCGCCTTTTTTCAAGATTTCCCGATTCTACTGCTATGGCAAATGCAACGGTGGAAGAAATCGAAGAAATCATTAAAAGCTGCGGTCTTTATAAAACCAAGGCTAGGGATATTTTAGCGGCGGCAAAGATGTTAGAAGAAGATTTTTGGGGTAACATACCCGACAGTATTGAGGAATTAACAAGACTCCCCGGCGTTGGCAGGAAGACTGCAAATCTTGTTATGGGGGATATTTTTCATAAGCCTGCTGTCGTTTGTGACACACATTTTATCCGTATTACAAATCGTTTGGGACTTACAAGCAGCACTAATCCTTTAAAGGTAGAAAAGGACCTCATAAAACTTTTACCGCCGGATAAGTCTTCAGCCTTTTGTCATAGAATAGTGCTTTTCGGCAGAGAAATATGTACTGCAAGAAAAGCCTACTGTGACAAATGCCCCTTAGATGATATTTGCCCTAAAAAACATATTTAAGTTTTAAAATGCTCTGCAAAATGCCTCACGTTTTTCATTGACGAATTTATCGGGAGGGGTGGTTTCGTCTGCCGCCTCGGTCGGTGCTTACTTCTAGCAGAGGTGTTCCCCGAACATACCCTCCCCCACAAAGCAAAAGACGGTGCTAATTAGCACCGTCTAAATTTATGTAGCGTAAACACACACAATCCTCACCATTTGCTCCTCTATTTTTTGGTTATAAATGAAAAGTCTATATGTCCGTTAAAAGCATCGCTTTTAAATTCGGTTATAAGGGGGGTGTAACCTATGTTGGTATCCTCAAAGGCTAAGGGTATAATGGTATCTTCAGCGAGAATCTGCTTTTGGATATTAACAGCATTGCTTTTATCGCCACTCATACCAAAATTTGAAAGATATTCCTTAACCGAGCCACTTTTTGCGGTTATTGGGTATATAGCAAAGGGCACTTGGTTTTGCCTTACATCACTTATGAGGGTTTCAAGCGAATTTGCCTTTTTTATATTAACAAAGGCGCTTAATTTCTGTTGCCAATGTCCCACCACTGCGGTTACAGCAGACTTTATGGAGGAGTTGTCATAATAGTAAAGGACTGCCGACGGAAATTTTTTATCTTCGTATTTTTTGACAGCATCGGAGAAAAGCTGCTGAGCAGCTTCAAGGTTATAATCCTTTATTCCCTCGCCTACGGCATCCTCGATACCTAAAACATCAGGATAAATAGAGCTTGACGCTTTATAGCCTTTGCCCAATTCATCGCTGTAGCCTCTGTCGGAAACGAGCATTGCAAGTGCTGTTCTGATATCCGGGTCATATTCTTCGCTTATATGCAGTACCCAACAGATATTCTGATAGGACTTAATCGTTACCCCCTTACGGTTAAAATTCCCCGCTTCATTATTGGTTATGAAGGCAATATCCACTTTATTCCCATAAAGCAGCTCGGCGGTATCCTCATCGTGACGGCAGGAAATGAAAACCGACCCATTTTTCGCCTCAAACTCACCCGAATAGTCTTCATTTTTATAAAGTCTTATACCGAAATCTTCTTTATTCCATCGGGTAAGAATATAGGAGCCGTTGGATAGGATATAGTCTCGTTCGAGACCGTACTTACCTGTACTCTCTTCAAAAAATGAACGATTGCAGGGCATACAGATAGAGCTTGTAAGTGTTTGACAAAAATCGGGGTCGTCATAGTCGAGAGTAATTTTGAGGGTATATTTCCCTTCAGCTTCAACCCCTAAATGAGACATATCGGCTTGTCCGCTATAAATTTTTTCGGCACCCTTTATGCTGAAAAGTCTGCTCACAAATGGCGCTTTGGTTTTGGGGTCAACAGCACGTTGAAAAGCGAATAAAAAGTCATCGGCTGTAAGCTTATCGCCGTTACTCCATTTAACGTTGTTCTTTAGCTTAAAGGTATATGTATTGCCGTCCTTTTCGTAACTCTCGCTGACACCGCACACAATCTTTCCCGAAGAATCCTTACGAAGAAGTCCCTCATATATGTTACGGACGATAACGAGCTCACTGTCACTCTGAGCCGTTTGGGCATCAAGGTTCAAGGGGGGGGTGTTTAAATCGAAATAAATACAGGCATTTTTATCTATTTTACTGCAGCCGACAAAAGCCAACGAAATAATAATCACTGCCATCAAAAACGATATCATCCTGGAACATTTCATATTTTCACCCCTTTTGACAAATTTCAAGTATATTATACGATAATTTGCTTGTCATTTCAACATTAACATTTTTACATTTGTCACTGTAAAGAAAAAAACTTGACAGAGTGTCTTTGGTATGCTATAATGTGTGCTGTAAAGAAAACCACTTTACAGGAGGTGTCGTTATGCCAAAGGATTTGTACGTGAGCGCACTTCTTGATGTTTACGGCAATTTTCTCAACGAAAAGCAACGTGCCCTTGCGGAGTTTTATTATAACCAAGACCTCTCTTTAGGCGAAATTGCTGAAAACGAGGGTATCACAAGGCAGGGTGTGAACGACGCAGTCAAACGGGCAACCGCAAGACTTTATGATTTGGAAAATCAGTGCGGTTACTGCAAAAAGTTCCTCCGTCTTAAAGAGCTTAATACCTCTTTAAAAGCCGCAGATACAGATACAATCAAGGAAATCTCCGATATTATAGAAAATCTTTAGACTAAAAAGAGTCAATATAAAAGGAGTGTGAGATATATGGCTTTTGATAACCTTTCAGATAAGCTTTCTGCCGTTTTTAAAAAGCTTCGTGGCAAGGGAAAACTTAACGAATCTGATGTCAAAGAGGCAATGCGCGAAGTGCGTTTAGCGCTATTGGAGGCCGATGTCAACTATAAGGTTGCAAAAGATTTTACCAACACTGTTGCAGAAAAATGTGTTGGTGAAAATGTTTTGGAAAGTCTTACAGCTCCGCAGATGGTTGTTAAAATCGTTAAGGAAGAGCTCACCGCCCTTATGGGTAGTGAACACGCAAGACTTAAAACCTCCAATAAAATACCAACCGTTATTATGATGTGCGGTCTGCAAGGCTCCGGTAAAACTACACATGCTGCAAAACTCGCCAAATACCTCAAGGCTAAAGGTCACAGACCTATGCTTGTTGCTTGTGACATATATCGCCCCGCCGCAATCGAGCAGTTAAAGGTTGTAGGTCAAGCTGTTGGTGCTCCTGTTTTTGAAAAGGGTACACAAAAGGTTGAGCTGACCGCTAAAGAAGCTATTAGCTACGCTAAAGATTACGGTTTTGATTATGTTATCATCGATACCGCAGGACGTCTTCATATCGATGAAGAACTAATGGACGAACTCAAGCGCATAACTAAAACTATTGAGGTTAATAATATCCTTCTTGTTATTGATGCCATGATAGGCCAGGATGCGGTTAATGTCGCAAAGGCATTTAACGAAATCTTGGAAATCGACGGCGTTATTCTCACTAAATTAGACGGTGACACCCGAGGCGGTGCCGCACTTTCGGTAAAGGCGGTTACGGGCAAACCTATTATGTTTGCCGGTGTCGGTGAAAAATTGGATCAGCTCGACGAATTTCATCCTGAACGTATGGCAACAAGAATTCTCGGTATGGGAGATGTGCTCTCCCTTATTGAGCGTGTTGAGAACGAAATTGACGAGAAAAAGGCGGAAGAAGCGGCAAAAAGACTTGAACAAAACAAGTTTGATATGAACGACCTTCTTGACCAGTTCCAGCAAATCAAAAAGATGGGCAGCATTAAAAACTTACTTTCTATGATACCGGGCATGGACAAACAGCTTAAAAACGTCGATATTGACGACCGCCAAATGTTAAGGGTCGAAGCCATCATTAAATCTATGACTAAAAAAGAACGTGCAAAGCCGGATATAATAAATGCTTCAAGAAAACGCAGAATTGCCGCAGGTTCGGGAATGAGTGTTGAGGAAGTAAACCGTCTACTTAAACAGTATGAACAAATGAAAAAAATGTTTAAGCAGATGAACTCAAAAGGTGCAAAGCACAGAATGTTGAAGGGTTTTAACCCAAGCAATTTCGGTTTTTAAGGTAATTCCTTTAAAATAATTTAAATACTTTGTATGGAGGTGTATTTAAAATGGCAGTTAAAATCAGACTTCGCAGACTCGGTGCTAAAAGAGCTCCTTTTTATCGTGTAGTTGTTGCTGATTCGAGATTCCCCCGTGACGGTCGTTTCATCGAAGAAATCGGTTATTATGATCCCACCAAGGATCCCGCTGAGGTTAAAATCGATACCGATAAGGCTAAACAGTGGATTGCGAACGGCGCTCAGCCAACCGATACCGTTAAGGCTTTACTTAAGAAAAACGGCGTTCTCTAATTCTAATTACTAAATCAGGAGTTAATTTTATGAAAGAACTTCTTATCACTATTGCATCCGGTCTTGTTGAAGCACCAGATGCAGTTACGGTAACTGTCGATGAACCCAATGAAGAAGGCGTTATCGTTTACCATCTGCATGTTGCAGAAAACGATATGGGTCGTGTTATAGGAAAGCAGGGTCGTATTGCAAAAGCTATCCGCACAGTTATGCGTGCCGCTGCAAATCGTAACGAGCAGAAAGTTGCGGTTGAAATCGACTAATTATAAGTGGCAGATATTTCTGCCGCTTTAAAGTGTGCAATGCCCCCTTTCAGGGGGGTATTTATATATACGAGGTAATTTCATGAGAAAAAATTTTCTTGAGGTTGGAAAAATCGTTGGTACACACGGAGTTAAAGGTATGGTAAGAATTCAGCCTTGGTGCGATAACATCGATTTTCTTACGCAGTTTAAAAATTTCTTTATCGGTGACCAACAAATAACTATAACTTCTTTAAAGCCTCACGGTAATATTGCTATCGGACAAATTAAGGATGTTGATACTATCGAAGAGGCTGAAATGCTACGAAATAAAGTTCTTCTTATAAAACGTGAAGATGCTCATCTGCCCAATGACAGATATTTTATAAGCGAACTCATAGGCTGCAGTGTTTTTGACGCCGATTCAGACGCAGATTTAGGTCTGTTAACGGATGTTTCACAAACCGGTGCTAACGATGTGTGGCATATAACAAAAGACGGTAAGGAATATCTCGTTCCCGCCATCGAAGATGTTATAGTATCTGTTGACATCGACAACGAAAAAATCGTTCTTCGACCTATAAAGGGGATTTTTGATGATGAGAATTGATATTATGACCCTCTTCCCCGAGATGTGTGAGTCATTCCTTAATGAAAGCATAATCGGCAGGGCAAGGAAAAGTGAAAAGGTGCAGCTTTATACCACAAATATAAGAGACTTTTCGGGCAATAAGCATAATAAGGTTGACGATTTGCCCTATGGCGGCGGTATGGGTATGGTTATGGCAGCAAGTCCCATATACAACTGCTTTAAAAGTCTTTATAACGAAACAGAAGAAAAGCCCCACCTTATCTATATGTCCCCAAAGGGCAAGACACTGACGCAACAAAGGGTGGCCGAACTTTCAAAACTTGAGCGTGTAGTTATCCTATGCGGACATTATGAGGGCGTTGACGAAAGGGTAATTGAGGAAATTGTTGACGAGGAAATCTCGATTGGAGATTATGTAGTCACAGGTGGCGAAATGCCTGCCCTAATTTTAACCGACGCCATATGCAGAATGTTGCCGGGCGTACTATCCGATGACCTTTGCTTTGAAGAAGAAAGTCATTTTGCGGGGACACTTGAATATCCACAGTATACTCGCCCATCAGAATGGATGGGGCGACAAGTCCCCGAGGTTTTGCTTTCGGGCAACCATGCCGAAATTGCCAAATGGAGAAGGAAACAGTCGCTTATTATAACTAAGGCTCGACGCCCCGAGC
>JAGAZW010000066.1 GCA_017939855.1 Clostridia bacterium
CTTCATCATCTACTAAATATATATTGAGGTTTTGGTAACTAATATTATCCCCACTGAGAAAATATGCAATTTTTTTGCTCTTAGAGGATCTTAAAACAGTGACATCGGTAAATTTTATCCCTTTTTTTACAGATTCGTATTTGTCTACCTGCGCCGAAGCTGCAAGTGTAAAGCCTTTTCTCGACCTGAGCATCCCGTTTTTAAACCAGACGTTTTGGCAATCTGACAGTTGGTTATCGGCAATATGCATCGGCTCAAGATATTTGTTTATGCCCCCGTCAAGAAGCGGATAGCAAAATTTTAGCCCCTTGTCCTTTTTTAAATACGGATACTTCAATTACTACACCTCGCTAACTTTTGGCATAACATCTTTTATAAGGTGTTTGTCGGATTTTACACAGGCTCTTTTGGCGTTGTAAATACGGGTGAAAACTTCGTTTTTCTCCCTGTCAGACTCACCTAAAGAAAGCAACATACACATACCATACGTCACAGCTTCTAAAAAGTTATTGTCAAACTCAAGATTTTCCATAAGTGTCTGTGTTTTGGTCTTGCCCGAAAGATCTGTAATAATCTCGTTGAGCGCAAAAAGGGCTCTTTTTTTTATTCCCTCATCTTCAGCTATAGTACCATCAAAACGACAATATCCCAAAAGCATCATAGCAGATTCATATATATCATACCCTGTCATCGCTTTCGTTCCTTTCACTCTGATTTTGATCAAACAGTTCTTCTGTATTACTCAACATTCCTTTTGGTATTCTTTCAAGAAATTGATTTGCGTTTATTAGGCCTTTGTCATAAAGTGTATTAAGAATCTCTATCCTTTCACTCACTGTATAGGTAGCAGTATCCTCAACATCAACCTTAGCGTTAAGATAGAGGTTTTTGTATCTTTCGGCATCAAACGGCATATACCAGTTTCCGCTTTTATCACTGATCCTGATTTTCCTCTCTCCATACTGGGTTACCCAAAAATCTGCCCATATTCGTGAAATTTCTTCCACAAAGCTATAAAATCTGCCTTTGATAAGCTTAATAGGAAGGGTCGCAGCACTATACATATTTTCGAGAGCACTTGCATTATCGGGTCTGCTGTCACCTAAAGCTACTTCGTTGGCGCCGCTTTGAACGAGCGTATTTTGAATAAGGTTTTCAACCGCTGTGCCAAAATCCCGCAAACAATCAGGAGGGGTTATATATTTTACAGCCCCTGCAACATCCTCGTTTGAACCGTAGATTTTAATTACCTGTCCGGGTTCGTTGGTTATATCCGTGTTTACAGTGTCACCGTTTACAACCATTATGGGCATTCCCATAGTAACGCTCGACCAGACATTTGCCGTTATCATACGATTTATAGCAATCTGATTGGGGATAAGATATGTAACCTCGGTATCTCCATAGGCAAGGTTATTTCTCTCCTCCCAGCGAAATACACTCAAAGGATAAAGGCGAAGTCTGGTATCAAAACTTTTTCTCACCGTTACATCTTCGGTAACCTTAACGCACTTAACAGTGACCTGGCCGTCCGCATTATACTCTTTATACAGCTTTGTGAGTAATTGTACCTTGCCAAAACTATCAGGCTTTATTGCATCGAGTTGTCTTTGGTCTGCTCCATACTTCTTTGCCTCGAGTTTAACATAATCGGCACTAACCAGCGATGAGATTATGATAAAGGGCTGAGATTGTACATTCTCCAGATAGCCATCGGCAAAATAAAGGTCTTCAACCTTTAAGACCTCGCATTTTATATCTCCTGTGATTTCTATATCGGAATTTTTACCCATATACAGCCCCGTCTTCACATCGGGATCCCAATAGGTATAGATTATTCCCGTACCGCTTATATAGGCATTTTTAATCGCCCTTGAGCAAAGGCGGTCAAATCCTACACGCTCAGCAGTTCCCGAGTGATATTGACTAAGTGCTTTCAAAACTATATTTATTTCGTCAACGGTTTTTTTACCCTTAAAATGAAAATCCGAATCTTTTGTTAACTTCTTGATGTATTTACCATTTGTACAAGACGGTACCCCCTCAGCATCAAAATGTACCGAGAAAGGATTCGACACTATTTGTGACATTTTATATTCGCCTATTCTCTTTACAATGTTATGGCGAACAAGGGGGCGATCGTTGGCGCCACTCACCCCGTACCACTGGTCACCGGTATAGAAGCGTTCGTTTATACGACTTTGTTCATAAATTCCTTTAGAGCCGATTGAGTTTTTAAAATTATAACAATCTTTGTATTCTTGGAATATTCTCTTAGGTTCTAAATTCATTCTTATCCTCCTTTTTTTAAAAGGGGTTGCCTTGATAGGACAACCCCCTTATAATTATTCACTTACTGTAACAGTTGCTACATCGGAATTGGTTGAGGCTATACCATCAACAATTACCTTTACAAAGAAATAATAACTTCCGGCAGTAAGATCTGTGGGGATAGACATAGTTGCATTGGTTTCACCTGCAACCTTAGCAGCATTATTACCCTGCTCGTCACTGCAGACATACCACTGATAGTTTAACGCACCCTCGCTCTGAGCAGAAACCGAAAGCTTACCGCTTATACTACCTTCTGTAACCTGTGCACTCTGAGGCTGTGCAGTAATATCAACAGTGGGAGATATCCACGCCCAGATTGCATCAAGACCACTCTTTTTAACAAATACATCGTAATAAATACGGTAATCAAACTTATAAGCATCTGCGTCCAGATTTTGTTCGGGGGTGAAAATTCTCATTTGCTCTGTTTTCTTAACAAGATGTGCACCCGATTTAGGACATACCAGCATATATACTTCACGTGCATTAGCCATAGGCTTAAAGCCGCCTGCTGTACCGTTATTAAAGCTATAGCCTGTCTTCATTCTTTCAGGCACTACGGGGATAAGAGCGACACCGTTTATGGTGTTTACCTTAAGATTTACTTCGCCCTGCTTAAAATCAGAAACGGTTATCATACGTGAAATCTCGTTACTGTTCTGAATGGCAGCATACATACCGCTATCGATAAAAGCTACAAGCTCCTCGTCATAACCAACTTCGGCTCTTACCTGATTAATAAGCTCTATAAGTGCAGAATAAGGTTCTGCTACCTCACCTTCAATAAGGTTAGCCCTTGTTGCAGCGAGTCCTGCAAGTTTTGAAATAACATAGGCATCACATTCGGGAACAACCTTTGTTCTTACATATTCTCCTAAAATTTTACCTGCAAGATTTGCAATACCCGTTTCGTCCATATCCTCACGGTCAATCTGCAAGGAACGGGCACGATCCATAGACATAGTATAAGAATTATTGCTTACGGTAATTGCGCCTCGTGTAAAACCGGTATCACGGTCGTAGTCGGCAAGACCCTGAAAATCCACATCGGGAATAATAACGGTCTTTGCACCGACAAATTTTGTAGCAAGTGCATTATCGGCAAAGAAGCCGGTTGCACTCTTTTGAGCAAACATGGTATCAAGTTCGTCAGAATATCTGACTGCGTTTTCAATAGAATTTATAGACATATATTTTCTCCTTTTATTTACTTGCCCCAAATTCCTTTTAAGAACTGGGACGCTGCGGCATCATAACCGAATGCTTCGTTTGAGCTCTGCGTACCTATGGCACAATTTTCGGCTATACACTTTTGAGAGTGTAATTTCTGTTTATCTCTTTCTTCTTTTAACAGATACCGAAGATAACAGTTCAAAAGATTTCCACCGGAAATTTCACTAGCTTCAAGAACCTCTTCAGGAAGCGAATCTATACCAGTAATATCGGGGAAGTATTCTGATACTTCCTTAATATTATAGTTGTGTTGAGCCCCATCTCCTTCAAGCTCAATTATCCTACGGGCAATCTCCTCGTTACCGCCGCATTCGGATAAAATTTTGTTATATTTTTTATCCTTTTCCTCGTTTTCAAGATTTGTTATATAATCTCCTACCGCCTTTCCGCTTAAAACGGCAAGATTTTTAAGCCTTAGAAAATCATCACTAATCATATCGTACTTCATACCCTTTTGTATAAAAGCAGAAGCCTCAGACAATGGGATTTCCTTTTGTTGCTTATTAAATTTTACAGGAATTTTTATATCTTGAAGTTTGGTGTCTTCTGTTTCCTGGTCAAATTTTATTTCGTTGATTTCTTCCATCTTTTTTCCTTTTCTTACGGCTGGGGTGTACCGTCATAGCTTAAAAATGAACTAAATTCCCCGATTACTTTCCCTTTCTTTTTTAAGAGCTTTTTTGAAAAATTCGGAGTATTTTTTTTGCGGCTTATAGGGCATACCATTCCCAATATTGCCCCCGATAAAAAGGAAGCAAGGCCTATACTGACAAAAATCACAATTTTCATATATCCCATCCTTTGTTTATATCTTTTGCAGCAATAATGGGCGGGGTGTATTTCTTCTTTCCTTCACTAACTTCAGGATGGAAAAATCTCACATCATAGAAAGCATACCTTAATGCATCACAAAGATGGTTATTTTGATCTTTGGGAATACGCATACCGTTTTCGGTTTTTACATCATCGTATACATAGCTCGAAAGCTCCTTAACGGTATTCACACATTTAGGATTAACGATAATTTTATACTCGTTTATTTTCGCTATTCCATTTAAAATACTGTCCCTACCCTTAACCGACGGTGTTATTCTGGAAATGCCAAGTCGCCGTAAATCATCGTTTGATTTAGGTTCTGCCGCATCTGCCCTGATTCGCTCTTTTGAGTATCCTAAAGCCTTTATCTTATCCGCAATATCACAATTAAGCATCCGCTTTTGATAAAACTCATCGAAAATATAAATTTCCTTTTTTATCGGATTTGCCATAAAGGCTATAAATGCAGTAGGATCGTTGGTATAACCATAATCAAGACCGAAGAAGCTTTTCCAGTTATCCTTTTCGTTTTGGGGAATTTCTATAATTCCCTCCTGCCAGTTTTCAAATACCAGACCTTCGGAAATACCCCACTTCCCGAGTCCCGCCACCTCATATTTGCGGCGATTGGTCTGTTTCATATCTTCGAAAACCGCCAAATCGGTTTCATCAAGAAACTCGTTTATAAGATAATTAGTTGAAAAAACCGATACGTTTTGTTTTGGCCGGTCAAAAAAACGTTTTTTCAGCCAATGTGTTTCACTCCAAGGATTAAAAGTAATAGTGGTCTGTTTGAAAAGTGGCGGCGGCAAACTGCCTCTCGGTACCGAAAGGTCTAATTTATCAAAATCCGCCTCATCTGCAATTTCAAACGCCTCCTCTATCCAACAGAAATTAAGATAACCCTTTGAAACGGTAGCGGACGCCAGTTTCAATACATCGTCAAAGCCTCTGAATAGAATTTTTTGCCCTGTCGGTATATAAGTCATTTCCATTGGACTTACCGTATTTTGCCATAGGTGTGAAACGCCGAGTTTTTCCTGCGCCCATTTTAGTTGAGCAAAGGTCGAGTCACGGTGGGTGTTCATTACCTGACGGACTACTAAAAGATTACTGTCTTTATACTTCATAAGGCGAAATATGAAGTTTAAGGCGGTCGTTGTACTCTTCTTGGACGCCTTGCCCCCTTTAAGCACCCGATACCGACTTTCACAGTTCCAATAATCCGAGTAGCCTTTGCCGATAATACCGGACAATTTAAGGTGAGATGTCGTCAATAATCGTCACCGTCCTCTGCACAGCTTCAAAGGAACCCTCTCCTAAAATATTGCGCATTTCTTTTATCGCAGAAAGGTCGCCCGATGCGGCTTTCCTGTACAAAGCTATCATGACTGCGGCTTTTCTTGTGGGCTTTTTCATTTCGAACCCTTCGTCTTTAAGCGACTGCACCTCCCGCTGCGATAATCTCTCATTGAGCAAAGCACATAGTATTGATTTTAATTCTTCACTTTTTTTCATCGTGCCACCTCCTGCGATTATCAATATACACTGTAATTTGCGACTTTCACCGACATCTTCTTGAATATTGAAAAAATTTGGTGTATAATGTGTCTATACAATTCTTAGGGGGCAATTTAATGAATAATCATAAAAGACTTTCAAAGATAACTCTTATTATTATCCATATTCTTATTCTTGCATTGGCAGTTTTGATTGTAATCCTTCCTTTCGCTGTCCAGTGGTATGCGGAAACTATGGGACGTTCTTCAAAACTTGCTACAGTTATTATGCTTACCTGTTACCCCTGTTCTCCCTTTGCCGCTTATGCACTTTTATGCTTGAGGAAATTTATCATAAATATCTCAAAAGGCGAATTTTTCATAACAAAAAACTTCACCTGTCTTAACGCAGTAGCAATTTGCTGTCTTATTGCAGGCATCATAATGGCATTTGCGGGAACGCAATATATGCCGTTCTATATAAGTGCGGGTGCTGCAATTTTCTGCTCTTTGATAATTCTGGTTTGTAAAAGCGTTCTTTTAGCGATAACAAACCAAAAAGAAGATATAAAGGAGAATACAAAAGAATGAAAACCGTTATTTCAGTTATTGGAAAGGATACTGTTGGTATCATTTCTAAGGTAAGCGCCGTTTGCGCAAAATACAATGCAAACATTGTCGATATAACCCAGTCCGTTTTACAGGATGTGTTTGTTATGGTTATGCTAACCGACATATCCTCAATCAACTGTCCTTATCATGAATACGCCGAAGACTTTAAGGCTTTAGGTAACGAGCTGGGTGTTGATATAAGAGTTATGCATGAGGATGTTTTTAATTCTATGCACCGCATTTAAACTGAAAGGATAGTCTTTATGCTTAATCTTCACGATATTATGGAAACGGTAAATATGATTCAGCAGGAAAATCTGGATATTCGTACCGTAACTATGGGCATTTCTCTTCTTGACTGCTCCGATTCCGATATTAATCACGCCTGTGATAAAATCTATGATAAAATTTGCCGAAAGGCAGGAAATTTAGTTAAAATTGGTTGCGATATTGAAAATGAATACGGCATTCCTATAATAAACAAAAGAATTTCGGTTACCCCTATCGCTATGATAGCCGCTTCCTCTGGCGGGGACCCTGTGCTTTATGCAAAGGCACTTCAACGTGCTGCCGACACAACGGGTGTCAATTTCATTGGTGGATACTCAGCACTAGTACATAAAGGATTCTCTTCGGGCGATGAAGCATTGATAAAATCTATCCCTGAAGCACTTAATGTAACCTCAAATATTTGTTCATCCGTTAATATCGGCTCTACAAAATCGGGTATTAATATGGATGCTGTAGCTTTAATGGGTAAAGTAATTCGTGAGGCTGCACTTTTGACAGCAGATCGAAACTGTATTGGTCCTGCAAAACTGGTTGTGTTTTGCAATGCTCCTGAGGACAATCCTTTTATGGCAGGTGCTTTTCACGGAGTCGGTGAGCCTGATTGCGTTGTGCATGTGGGAGTATCAGGTCCAGGTGTTGTGCAATCAGCACTTAAGAAGTGCCCTCAAAGTGATTTTGGAGCTATTGCCGAAACAATAAAAAGAACCGCCTTTAAGATTACACGTATGGGTCAGCTTGTCGGAAGCGAAGCATCAAGAAGACTCGGCGTTCCTTTCGGTATTGTTGACCTTTCTCTCGCACCCACACCCGCAGTTGGCGATTCGGTTGCAAGAATACTTGAAGAAATGGGTCTTGAACAGTGCGGCATTCATGGTACTACAGCCGCTTTAGCACTCCTTAACGATGCTGTTAAGAAAGGCGGAGTTATGGCATGTAACTCCGTTGGTGGACTCTCGGGAGCCTTTATTCCCGTTTCTGAGGATGCGGGTATGATTGAAGCTGCAAGAGAAGGTACACTATCTATTCAAAAACTAGAAGCTATGACTGCTGTTTGTTCAGTGGGCCTTGATATGGTTGTCATTCCGGGAGAGACCCCAGCTGAAGTGATTTCTGCTATCATTGCAGACGAAGCCGCTATAGGTATGGTCAACTCGAAGACTACCGCAGTCAGAGTTATTCCGGCAATAGGTAAGACTAAAGGGCAAGAGCTTGATTTTGGTGGTCTTTTAGGATCAGGTCCCATAATGGATATAAATCTGTCAAAAAGCCCTAAAAAATTCATCGATCGAGGCGGCAGAATCCCCGCACCTATGCAAAGTCTTAAAAATTAATAATAAAACGAAAAGAACTTCAGCATAAGACCGAAGTTCTTTTCGTTTTATACAGAATAGTTTTTAATAGTTTTACTAAGGAATAAAATTTTCAAATATGTAGGCAGCAAAATGCTTTTTTGCATTTTTAAGCTGCTTTTCATTTTTTAATGTCCAGCAAATCAGAGTGCCACCCATTGCTTTTATGACTTTTAATACAAATTTTTTAAAGTATTTATGTTCATAAGAAATAAAATGGGGTCTGGCAATAAAATTAGTAACAAGACTACTCAATAACCTCTTATAAAAAGCATCACTCTTAAAATTAGTGGAAAGCTGTCCCCTTAGCACCCTAGGGGCATTTTTCTTATACCAATAAAGGACAAAAGGGAAAAAAGACTGAATAAAATAAACTCCTGTGTATTGTGATAAAATTTCGTTTGCTTTTTGGCATAGCCTTTTGCAAACAGTCATGCTTTCCGCTTTAAACTCAACAAGCAGCGGTACACGTCCACTCACGGTAGCAAGACACTCGCTAAGTGTAGGTATAGTACAATCGGTGTTTAATAGCCGCAGTTTTTTTAGCTCATCTAGGGTCATATCTTCAACAGCCTTATCAATACCGCACATCCTTTTAAGTGTATTATCGTGAAAGACCACCACCTGGTCGTCTTTGGTAATATGAATATCTATTTCAATTGCATACCCTCCGCTTATAGCCGCATTAAATGCCGAAAGAGAGTTTTCAGGGATATACTCGTCGTGAAGACCTCGATGTGCTATATAAAGTCCTTTCAAATTTTCTATATCTGTGTTTCTTCTTGTGCAAGGACTGATAAGAAATAAATAAAACAAAACACCTACTACCAATACCGCCGGAACAATATATAATTCTGTCATCAATCCACCTCCGAAGTTAGGGCTTCAAAGGCAGCACCTTTCATTTCGGGTTTACAGTCACCATGCTTTACAAAAAGCATTGTTATAAAAGAAAAAATCGAGAAAAATACAGCATATGGAAAAAGGATATTATAACCAAGACCTGCTTTTTCGATTAAGAAACCCGAAAGCAATGGAGTTGTTATCTGGGCTGCCATAGAGAAGGTATAGTAATACCCTGTATATTTACCGATATCAGAGCCGGTACTCATTTCTACAACCATTGGAAATGAATTGACATTAATAGACGCCCAGCCAATCCCCACAAGCCCAAAAATCGCATACATAATTGGGGTCTGATGACGGATAAATATTGCAATGAAATAGCATACTGTCATTAAAACTATACCCAAAAGAACACTTTTCTTTCTGCCTAAGCGACTTGAAATAAAGCCCAGTGGTACAAAAGCTATTATAGCGCTTATAGTTGCCACCAAAAGATAGCTTGAAGAAACGCTCAAATCGGTCTTCCAGACTTGAACGCAATATCTCGAAAATGCAGTAGTTACTGCGTTATATGACATAAACCATAAAAATACTGAAATCAAAATAAGAATCAAGCTTTTCAAAACATCAGGTCGTATTTTTCCGTTTATCTTCACAGTTTGCTGTGTATCATCTTGTATATTTGCCGCAGCTACTACCTTGTTTTCTTTAACGGTAAATACCATTACAAGCACCGACAAAAGCATAAATACCGATATAACTACAAAGACCGGGAAAAAGGAGGATTCATAATAAATAACCTCGCCCGAATCACTTTTCCTGCTTTTAAGCAAAAGCATCATAACAACCGTCGCAAAAATGCCGCCTATATAACCCACCAGATTAATAATAGCATTGGCTTTGCTACGCATTGGTTTTGGAGTAACATCGGGCATATAAGCTACTGCAGGAGTACGGTAGGTAGCCATAACCACAAGCAATAAAAAGAGTGTTATAAAAAATCCCCAAAACATTATCCTTCGCTGGAAAAAAGATAAAAACATCATTAAAATTACAGCAAATATCGTACCAATTAAGACATACGGTGTGCGTTTTCCTAAAGGGGTGCGAGTTTTATCCGAAAGGGCGCCGAACAAAGGCAACATAAATATAGCTAGAACATTATCTATCGACATTATTGTATTTGCCGAAAAAGTGCCAAGCTTAAAGGTATACTCTAGCATATAAGGGATTACCTGATCATAAAACTGCCAAAAGGCAAGAATCGACATAAATCCAAAGCCTATGAGTATAGTTAATCTATAATTAAGTTTCATAAGTTCACCCTATTTAATTTCTATAATTGCTGCTAAATTTCCACGTTTACCGGCTGTGGCACGGTGGGAATGAAATTCGTGAGAATTACAACAGGTACAAATATCTGCAACATCTATATTTTCTTCTTTAATACCGCTGTTTATTAAAATAATTTTATTCGCCATCTTTAAATCCAACTTCCAGTGGTCTTTTCTGCATTTTTGAAACGCCGCCGACATATCCAGTTCCATTTTAGAAAAGGAATCAAAAACAGGCTCATCAACTTCATAACAGCAGTTACCTATTGAAGGTCCTATCGCTGCTATTATATTTTCTGCCTTACAACCAAAATCGTTGACCATTTTCTCTATCGTGACGGCGCCTATTTGCTTTACGGTACCTCTCCAACCAGAATGCGATGATGCAATTACACGCTTTACAGGGTCACAGAAAATTAATGGCGTACAATCGGCAAATTGAATAACCAACGCCACGCCCCGACAGTCTGTTATAAGACCGTCCACATCCTGAAAAGAAGGCTTTGAAAAGCCGGTGCCCCTATGATTTTCATCTACAGCTATAACATTGTTAGTGTGTGTTTGATGGGTGAGCACAAGATTTTCGGTGTTTATTCCCACTGCAGAACAGATAATCTCATAATTTTTTATAACATCTTGTCTGTTATCGCCATTATTAAAACTTAAATTCATAGAAGAATACTGTCCGTCGCTTACTCCGCCTAAACGGGTAGAAAAGGTATGACGGACAGTATTTACTGCCTGAAGTTTAGGGAAGGTTATATACACCAAATCCCCTTTTTTATTAATTTTTAATGTTTTACTCTGCATAAAGCACCCCACCTATATATTATTCTTCGGTGCTAAGACATTATCATGAAAAATTTCAAAGTTATGTAAGATAGTGTCAACATACTCTTTGCCTAAATTTTCTTTTACAACCTCCAAGGCCTGACTCATAAGTGGTGGACGCATTTGAGGTGAATGTGCATCTGTAGCGATAAAAGATATGAAACCTTTTTTTATGAGCTTCAGACTTGTTTTTCTAAAAGGATTTTTATCCATAAGAGAGGTTGCGTTAATTTGAGCTAAGCATGTTCTTCCGCCTATAAGACCAAGTAGTTGCTTAAAGCCCTTTTCTTTTGCGTATCTTTCAATATGAGCGATAATGGGAACTATACCATATTTGTTGTAGATATCACTGATATCCCTTAACACTTGATCGGTTATAGGGTGGCCGTAACGCAGCTCTAATAGAATATAATTTGAATTGTTAAGGCAAAGTGACTTTATACCACTGATTCTGCCTATGCCCGAAAAATAATACACCTCGCACCCTATATAAATTTTAGGCAAATCGAGACCCTTTATAGACTCTTCCAAACTTTTTTTAGATGAATCTATAACATAATTAAATTCTTCTATATCATATTGAGAAGCATCAAAATGAGGAGTTGCAAAAACGTCCGTTATTCCTTGTGTCTTCATCATTTCAAGCATTTTAAGGGATTCTTCCACATCTTTAGCACCATCATCCACATCAGGTAAAATATGGGAATGTATATCGACTATTTTCATTTTGACCTCCTTTTTATCTGATAAATGTTATTAAACGCAAAAGCGGAAAATTGGGAGATATAAAATATCCCCCAAAAAATTATTTTTTCAACTCTTTGTTATTTCCGGTCTTGCTTTGTGATGAAGCGGTTGAATTACTGTAATTACGACCGTAACTTCGTCCGTACCCGTATCCGTAACCATATCCGTACCCATACCCATAGCCATAACCGTATCCATATTTTGAATACCTTTTACGATAGAAGTATTTTCGATATGTGTATCTTCCGTTTGCCTTTAGATCTGCACCGTTCATAACAGCACCTAAAATCTTTACATTAGCAAACTTAGCATTTTCAATTGCACGTCTAATAGTATAGGTTGGCGTAAACCTATTGCGAACAACCAAAAGCATACCATCTGTGTGAGGTGCGATAATTAATGCATCAGATACAACATTAATAGGTGGTGTATCAATAATAATATATGCGTATTCCTTCTTAAGCTCTTCCAAAAGTCTTTCAAAACCCTGAGCACCAAGTAGCTCTGACGGGTTTGGAGGAATCTGACCTGCAGTCAAAACATAAAACGCATCATTAATCTTCTTTATCGCACTCTTTGCGTCAGAAAATCCCGCTAAAACATTAGAAAGACCTATATCATTTTCCAATTTCAGTTTTCTATGAATGGAGCTGCGGCGCATATCCGCATCAATAATAAGCACCTTATTATTAAGCTGAGAAAAGGCTACCGCTAAATTTACTGCAGTCGTTGACTTACCCTCAGATGCATTGGCGCTGGTAACTGTAATAATATTGTTTCCACTACTGTGATCCAACAAGAATAACAGATTAGTTCTCATCGTTTTATACGATTCAACAACTGCAAACGGAACTCTTTTTGCATTTGTAGGCTTATCTATGGTTTTCGTTTCCTCCTGCAAATCAGAGGCTTGAAGGACACTTTCATCAGTTTGGTCAATATCTAAATTAATATTTTTCTTATTTTCTAACACTGCCGTATCCTCCCCTCTTGGAATAGTATGAATCTATTATTTCAGTATCCGTAAAGTCTGGTACTAATCCTATTATGGGAATATCGAATTTCACCGCAAACTCTTCTTCACCGCGTATGGTTTGATTGAGAGCGTCGAATATAAATACGATGAGATACATAACTACTATGCCTGCGACGCCGGCAACACCGGTTGTAAAAAGTGTTCTCGGATATACGAGTGATGCATATTTTGCTTCGTCGGCAGGTACAATTTCTGCCCTTTTAAAATAATCATCAACAATATATTTGCAAGAAAATACGGCAAAATCATTAGCAATTTCTTTAGCCTTCTCACCGTCGGTTGAGGTGAATGTTATATCAATAAAAGGGTTTGTGTTTTCACGTCTTGCTACTGATGCCATACCTTTAAGGACAGCTCCCGACTCAATATCATATTTTTCACCGTATTCAGCAACAAAAGCATCATAAACCTTACGGGTTTTCAAAAGCTCCGTAACAGTATTTGAAAGAGAAAGTGATGCCGAAAGATCGGCACTGTTAATCGTAGAATCATAGTCTTCTTCGTCGGTATTAACTACACCGCCGTTTGTAACAATGATACTCGATGTTGCACTGTACCTTTTAGTTGCGAAAAATTTACAGTAGCCAAACGCCGCAACTGCAAAAACGACCATTGCAATTATAAGCAACCATATTCTCTTCCAGGCAAGTTGGAGCAAGTAAATTAATGATATATTGTTCATTTTTAACCTCTCTTTGCATCGCAAATGTATATTAATTGCAAGTCTAAGCTAAACATTAACAGTTTAATCACAGCTTACGCATATATAGTATA
>JAGAZW010000067.1 GCA_017939855.1 Clostridia bacterium
AAATTCTTCCAAAAGAAATTCTTAATCTTCCAAACTTTGGTTGTATAAACGGTCATGCTTCTTTATTACCAAAATTAAGAGGTGCCTCTCCGATACAATGGGCAATTGTCACAGGCGAAAAGAAAACCGGTGTTTCTATCATGCTTATGGACGAGGGTATGGACACAGGTGATATTTTGGATGTTTATGAGACCGAAATTGGTAAAAACGAAACTGCTGAAGAACTTTTCGAAAGGCTTTCTGTCATTTCGGCAGACGGTATGGTAAAAACTCTTGAAAAACTACAAAAGGGTGAATTAACACCTATATCTCAGGACGATTCTCAAGCAACATACGCCCCGATTATCAGGAAGGAAATGGCGCATATTGATTTTACAAAATCGGCGCAAGAAATCTGCAATTCGGTCAGAGGTTTTTATTCGTGGCCGTGTGCCTATTTCTTTTTGCAGGGCAAGAGAATAAAGGTCATATCAGCAACAGTTTCTGAAGCAACTTCACAGTCAGCGGGTATTGTTATCAAAAGTGATAATTCTTTAATAATTTCTGCAGGTATGGGAACTGCGGTTGAGCTTATCGATATTCAGCCTGAGGGCTCAAAACCTATGAAGGCTTCTCAAATGCTTTGCGGAAAAAAAATACCCTTAGGAACTGTTGTGGAGTAACATATGATGAATGCAAGGAAAATAGCGGTTAAGGCTTTGTCTGATATTTATAAATCCGGAGCATATTCCAACATAACACTTAAAAACATTTTTTCGCAAATACAGCTTTCAACCACCGATAAATCATTTATATCTGCCCTCTTTTATGGTGTGCTTGACCGCAAAATAACTATTGACTGCGTTTTGAAAAAATTTTTAAGAAAGCCGGTAGAAAAACTCGGTGTTATAACCTATGCTGCGCTGCAAATAGCAATATATCAAATAATGTTCATGGACAAAACTCCTGACTCGGCAGCAGTAAACGAATCGGTTAATATTGTTAAAAATTCGAGAGAAAAATATAATTCATCCCTCGTTAATGCAATTCTTCGTTCTTATCTAAGAGAAGGTTTTGTGATACCAAGTGAAAACGATATTAATTCTTTGAGCATAAGATTTTCGTGTCCGGAATGGATAATAGATAGCTTTATTAGTGATTACGGCATAGATGATACTGTTAAGTTTTTAGAAAATTCATTGATTAAACCTCCAATAACTTTAAGGGTTAATACACAGCGAACTACAGCAGAAGAACTTTTACAAAAACTGAAGTGTGAAAATATCAATACTGAAATTGTTGCAGAAAACGCTTTAAGTGTAATCGGCTCAATTGATATTGAAAATTCACCGTCGTTTAAAAAAGGATATTTTCATGTACAAGATATGGCGTCGCAAAAAAGCCTGTCTGTATTAACTCCCGCAGCTAACGAAAGAATACTTGATTTATGTGCATCGCCCGGCGGTAAGACCTTCACTATGGCTCAAATGATGCAAAATAAAGGTGAAATTTTTGCCTTCGACCTCTATCCGCATAGAGTCCAAATGATTCATAGCGGCGCTAAGCGGCTTGGTTTAGATATCGTTAAGTCATATATAGGTGATGCAACTGTCTTTAACGACAAAATTGGTAAATTTAATGCGGTGCTGTGTGATGTGCCTTGCTCTGGTCTTGGCGTTATAAGAAGAAAGCCTGAAATTAAATATAAAGAGAATGCAGTTGATAATACGATTGCAGATATTCAGCTAAAAATTTTGGATAATGCAACCAATTATCTTGAGGATAACGGAAGAATCCTTTATTCCACCTGCACTTTAAGAAAAATTGAAAATGAATTGCTCATAAAGGCTTTCCTTGACAAACACCATGAATATGAGGTAAAATATCAGCATACATATATGCCACATATTGATGGTACAGATGGCTTTTATTGCGCACTGTTAACTAAAAGCAGGTGATTATATAATCGATAAACTCGATATTAAGTCGATGAGTATTACTGAACTCGCAGATTTGCTTTTGCAAATGGGTGAGCCAAAATTCAGAGCTGAGCAACTGTTTAAGTGGTTGCAATCGGGTGTCAACAGTTTTGACGAGATGACAAATATTCCAAAGAATCTGAGAGAAAAATTATCTGATATCAGTTATTTAGCTAGTGTCAGAATTGTCAAAAGGTTTGAATCCCAATACGATGAAACTGTTAAATATGTTTATGAACTCATTGATGGTGAATATATTGAATCCGTACTTATGAAGTACGAACACGGGTATACTGTTTGTGTTTCAACACAGGTTGGTTGCAGAATGGGGTGTACTTTCTGTGCTTCAGGAATATACGGTTTGACCAGAAACTTAACTGCTTCTGAGATATTATCACAAATTGTACAAGCGCAAAAGGATAACAACATAAGAATTTCTAATGTTGTTATGATGGGTATGGGAGAACCTTTGGACAATTTTGAAAATGTGTCCAAATTTCTTCAACTTGTAAGCGACAAAAACGGTTTGAATATAGGGCTAAGACATATTTCTCTTTCAACTTCGGGTGTTGTTACAGGTATATATAAATTATCACAGCTTAATTTGCCTATAACGCTTTCTGTTTCGCTGCATGCTCCGAACGATAAACTTCGTTCTGAAACTATGCCGGTAAATAGGAAATGGAATATTAATGCATTACTCAAAGCGTGTAGAGATTATCAAAAAGTTACCACCAGACGAATTTCTTTTGAATATGCTTTAATCGATGGTGTTAACGATTCACCGGAGTGTGCACAAGAGTTATCAAGGATACTAAGTGGTATAATGTGTCACATAAATCTTATACCCGTAAATCCGGTTAAAGAAAACTCATTTAAAACATCTACAACTAAGACCATTATGCGCTTTAAAGGTTTGCTTGAGGCAAAAGGGATGACAGTTACAGTCAGGCGCACATTGGGTGCTGACATCAGTGCTTCTTGTGGGCAGTTGAGGAAAAAAGCTAAGGAGGAACGGCTTTATGCAAATTTACAGTAAAATTGATATTGGTAAAGTTCGTCATTCGAATCAGGATGCCTATTTTGCTGTAACATTAGACGATGAGTCAGCTTTTGTGATAGTTTGCGACGGTATGGGTGGTGCAAATGCAGGAAATGTTGCAAGTGCAACCGCAATTAAAATTATTTCCGATTACGTTCTTCGTTCTTATTTGCCTTCAATGGATGATGACGCAATATCAAATATGCTTAAGGGTGCTGTAATCTCAGCAAATATTGATATATATGATATGTCATTAAATAATTTTGATTTAGCAGGTATGGGAACAACGGTGGTTACGGCTTTAATAAGGAAGAAAAAAGCAATTATTTGCCATGTAGGAGATAGTCGTGCATATAAAATTAATGTAGATATAGAGCAGTTAACACGTGATCATTCAATGGTTCAAAGCTTACTTGAAAGTGGTAAACTCACTCAAGAACAGGCAAGGACACACCCCAAAAAGAATATTATAACGAGAGCTTTGGGTGCAGATGATAACCTTGCTTGTGACATTTGTGAAAGCGAAGTAAAAAAAGGCGATCTTTTTGTTTTTTGTACCGATGGTCTTTCAAATTATGTTGACGCAACAGAAATACTTAAAATATTTAAATCAAATGTTATAAACGATCTTCCAAGTGTGCTTATTGATGCCGCAAATGGAAATGGCGGCGGTGATAATATTACCGTCGTGATAGTGGCTGTTTAGCAGAAAGGATTGGTGTATTATGGATAGGTTTGTAGGTAAACGTCTTGACGGCAGATATGAAATTCGAGAAATTGTCGGTGTCGGCGGCATGGCGGTTGTATATAAAGCATATGAC